>NZ_JBKVNQ010000059.1:5844-16166 GCF_046967715.1 Hominisplanchenecus sp. | reverse complement strand
TACCAGACAGGCATTCCACCTGCTAGACTACTCGCCCTTATCTGGGCGCACAATTTCGATTGTTCTGCCTTTCTTGTTCGAAAGTCTTTCGGCAAATATTTGTAGCATGAAGGATTGTTCCGCTTAAGTGACCCCCGGCAGGCCAGGATCTTTTGGCAATGTGCAAAATGAACGAATTCCAAAGAAGACACTTTTACGTGCCCTTCGGGGAATTCGTTCATTTGCTCATTCTAAAGTGCTGTTCCCTTCTTCGGGACAAAGAAACGGCTCATATCTGTATGCTCCAGCTCAAGCAGTGAAATTTTTTTGTCGATTCCTCCGGCATATCCTGTCAGGCTGCCATTTGTGCCAACCACACGATGACATGGAATGATAATGGAAATTTCATTATGTCCTACGGCACCGCCAACTGCCTGAGCAGACATGCGGGAAGTGTTTTTCGTTTCAGCTATTTTACGTGCGATTTCTCCATACGTGATCGTCTGTCCATAGGGAATCTGTAATAAAATCTGCCACACTGCCTGTCTGAATGACGAGCCGGAAGGATGAAGCGGCGGAGTAAAGTTCGGTTCTTCACCGGAAAAATACATATCCAGCCATTTTATTGTCTCTGTAAGAATTTCCGTTTCCTGTGGAATATGCTCATCCGGAAGCGTATTTGCAAAATATTTCTGTCCTTCAAACCATAAACCGATAAGCCCGATTTCATCCGTTGCTAAAAGAATGTCGCCAATCGATGATTTATATTTACAAGTATATACCATATTTCTACCTCAAAAAAGCAACTCCTGAATCTGCATAAGATCATCCGCAAAGAAAATACCTTTCTGTCGTTCTTGATCGGACAGTCCCTTCTCAATCATATGATTTAATAATTCTTTTAAGCTGTTATAGTAGCCGTTCAGGTTATAGAGAATACAGGGAGCATCCAGCTGCTTCAGCGATACTTTTGACATCACTTCTGTGATTTCCTCAAGAGTACCTGTTCCACCGGGAAATGCAATAAATGCATCGCCAAGTTCGATCATTTTGTTTTTGCGTTCTGACATATCTTTCGTCACGATCAGCTGTGTCAGTCCGTCGTGCTGCAGCTCTTTTTCAACAAAAAACTGCGGTTCAACGCCGATCGCTCTGCCGCCTGCATTCAGAACACTGTCCGCTAATGCCCCCATCAATCCGCTTTTTGAACCACCGTAAACCAGTGTGTTTCCGCTTTGCCCGATCCAGGCTCCAAGTTCTGTAACTGCCTTATGTAAAGCCGGATCATTGCCTTCATTTGCTCCAAGATATACTGTAATGTTCATAATTTCCTCCCAAAATGCTTCACTCTGAATATTACTTACAGACTTTATTTAGATTCGACAGACGAGGATGTCCGCTCCCATGCCATTACATAGTCTTTTTCCCCAGTAACTTCATCTAAACCACTATACTGAATCTCAAACCCTTCTCTTTGATAAAAAGATATTGCCGGTGTGTTTTTCTGATATACATTCAAAAACAAATTCTTTTAAACTGTTACAGCAGCCGTTCAGGTTATAGAGAATACAGGGAGCATCCAGCTGCTTCAGTGATACTGGAAGTTGTCGTATAAACATTCCCTTTATTGTATAGCTGTTTTTTCATCTAAAATTTACTGTAACTTCATCGTTCTTTTTTATTCTTATTTTATGGTGAAAACATCTGTTTTTCAATATAAAAAATTATGAAATTTCTTTGGCTGCTTCTCTTTCTAATTGGCAGTTCAAAGCAAAACCGCCGCAGCCACCAGAAACTTCTTTCTGATGACCACAGCGGTTTATTTGCTGCATTTTTAAGATACTGTTTTTGTTATTTCACTCTTGTCAGATTCATTCGTTTCAGATAGCTCTGCGTCTCTGCCACAACCACTCCGCTCAGGGAGAGCAGTGCGATCAGGTTCGGGATCGCCATCAGTGCGTTAAAGATATCGGCGATCACCCATACTGCAGATACTGTGAAGTACGGTCCGATAAAGACTGCTGCTATGTACAGCCAGCGGAAGATCTTCAGAGCTGTTTTGTTGCTGCCGGAAAGATATGCCAGACATCTCTCACTGTAGTAGTCCCATCCGAGGATGGTAGTAAATGCAAAGAATACCAGACACATCATCAGCAGAAATGCACTGATCTGCGGTGCAAACGGAAGTCCCTGCTGGAATGCGTTGGTGGTAACTGCCACACCTTCCAGTCCGATGTTCCAGGAACCGGTAAGCACGATGGAAAGTCCGGTCATGGTACATACAACGATCGTATCGATAAAGGTACCGGTCATGGTAACCAGTCCCTGACGTGCCGGCTCTTTTGTCTGAGCGGCTGCTGCTGCGATCGGGGCACTACCAAGTCCTGCCTCGTTTGAGAAGATACCTCTTGCGATACCTTTCTGCATTGCCACAATGATCGCTCCAAGTGCTCCGCCGGCTGCTGCACGCAGACCAAAGGCACTGGATACAATCTCTACGATCGCTGCCGGGATTTTATTAGCGTTTAAGATCAGAAGCAGCAAAGAAATCGTAATGTATATAACTGCCATGAACGGCACAATGATCTCAGATACTTTTGCAATACGTTTCAATCCTCCGATAACAACCAGACCGACACAGACAGTCAGGATCAGTCCTGAGATCACAACGGCAAGCGTATAATCTCTTCCCAGCAGATGGATCACATTCTGTGCGTTCGGATCAAAGAAGTTACCTACGGCACTTGTGATACCATTTACCTGTGTAAAGGTTCCGATACCAAACAGACCTACACCCATTCCGAAAAATGCAAAAATCTTTGCCAACCAGGTCCATTTTTTACCCATACCATTTTCGATATAGTAAAACGGGCCGCCAAGGATATGACCATGTTTGTCCGTTGTACGGTATTTGATAGCGAGAAGACCTTCGGAATATTTCGTTGCCATACCAAACAGGGCTGCAATTTCCATCCAGAATAACGCTCCCGGTCCTCCGGCTACGATCGCGGTTGCCACACCAACGATATTTCCGGTACCGATGGTTGCGGAAAGTGCAGTACATAACGCTCCGAAACTTGTAACTTCTCCGTGACCGCTCTCTTCATTTTCAAACATGTACTTGAGTGCTTTTGGAAGTTTTGTGATTTGGATACCTTTCAGACGAATGGTAAGATAAATACCAGTCAAAAGAATTGCTACGATCAGTGGGACACCCCATACCAGATCATCAACGTGCTGCAAAAAATTGTTTACTGCTTCGAACATTACTCTCTCTCCAATCTTGATTATTTATTGGCTGCTGCCAGAACACCCTCACAAAATCTGCCCCGTGACTGTTTTCCATGTTGTCTGATACTGACACGGATCGATTCTTTGGGCTGTCCGAAAACAACAAAAGAGCTGATCATACAATCAGCCCTCCAAAGAGTAGAACATATTTAGACTTTTCTCTGTCCTTTTGCCTGAGAGATAAGCAGCAGATCTGCTGCCGTACACCTTCGGCGCCCGTTCTATGAGACTCTCCAGAGTACGCTGTGACTTTCTTCGACACAACGTGTTTTTATTTTAGCATACCTGAAGAGCCTCTGCAAGAAAAATTTATTCTTTTTTAATAATTCCATATATTTTTACAAGTTCCATCAGGATTTCCACGCTCTTATCCATTCCCTCAACTGTTATATGTTCATACGGTCCATGGAATGCATAGCCGCCGGTTCCGAGATTCGGGCACGGCAGTCCCATAAAACTCAGTCTTGCCCCATCCGTACCGCCGCGGATCGGCTGAATTTTCGGCACAATACCCACGTTCTCACAGGCTTTTTTTGCATTCTCGATCAGATGATAACAAGGGCGGATCTTCTCTGCCATGTTTCGATATTGTTCTTTGATCTGAAGATCAACCGTTCCCTCACCGTATTTCTGATTCATGGCATCTGCGATTTCTTTCAGTTTCTGCTGTTTCTGTGCAAACTTGTCCGCATCGTGGTCACGCACAATGTAGATAAGTTCTGCCCTTTCGCAGCTTCCGCTGATTTTGATCAGATGATAAAATCCTTCGTACCCTTCGGTCTGTTCCGGTGTCTCTTCCACCGGCAGCATCATCTGGATCTCACATCCGACAGCTCCTGCATTGACCATGATGCCTTTGGCACTGCCCGGATGCACGTTGACCCCCTGAATCTTAAAAACAGCTTCGCAGGCATTGAAATTTTCGTATTCGATCTCGCCTTCCGCACCGCCGTCCACGGTATAGGCAAAATCTGCTGCAAATCCCTCTACATCAAAATGATCTGCCCCTCTGCCAATCTCTTCGTCCGGCGTAAATGCAAGACAGATCTTCCCATGCGGCACATCACTTCGCAGAACGTATTCTGCCATCGTCATAATTTCTGCAATACCTGCTTTGTCATCTGCTCCGAGGATCGTCGTTCCGTCTGACGTGATCAGCGTACGTCCCTTCAGATTTTTCAGATGCGGAAAAAGTACAGTATCTAAAACTCTGCCGCCTTCATCAAAAACAAGATTCTGTCCGTCATAATTTTCATGAAGAACCGGATGGATCGGATTTTCCGTAAATTCCGAAACGGTGTCCATATGTGCGATAAATCCAAGAGATGGACTGTTCTCATAACCTTCCGTTGCCGGAATTGTTCCATAGACATAGCATTTTCCGTCAACGGCTGCATCCTCGATGCCCAGTTCCTTCATTTCTCCCACCAGACGCTCTGCCAGTTCAAACTGACAGGAACTGCTCGGTGTTTCCATACTTTCTTCGCTGCTCGGTGTTTTTACTTTGACATATTCCAATAATCTTTCATATGCACGCATGATTTCTGCCTCCTGATCTTTGTGATTGATTCTGCCGCTTTTTCAGATCAGATACGCCCACCTGTCATTTTTAATCCATCCATGGCGTTGGTTTCGGTGTCTGCATTTTCGGCAGTTTTATATCATAATTATTGGTTGTTGCCGCAGGTTTATTCCCTGTTCCGGTACTTCCGTTTCCGCTTCCTGAATAATGAGAAGCGGAGCTGTGACTGCTGTGGCTTCCAGACGCATGACTGCTGTGACCGGATGCGTGTGAGCTGTGTGTACTGGATGAATGAGAAGTGTGACTCTGATGGCTCTGGTGGCTTTCATGGCTACCCCAGCCGGAACTGTGGCTACTATGGCTGCGATGACTGCTGTGACTGCGATGTGCCGCATAAGCATTTCCGTCTGCCAGCATCACACCGAGGATAACCATCATCGATCCGATCATTGCTACTTTGGATCTTGAAATATTTCCTTCTTCTTCATTCATAAAATCTTCCAGACCCTTTCGGATCTGCGGGAAAAATTTGTCATCTGCCATCTTTACGCCTTCTTTCTGCTGTATACTTTTGTGAGTTTGCCGTTTGACACTTTAATGGAATACTTGTATTTCCCAAGTTTCAGTGTCGCTTTGCCGTTCAGTTTTCCGCTCTTCCAGGTACCTTTCACATAGTTTTTATTTTTCCATGTATAAGTGCCTTTTCCGCTCATTACATCTTTTTTCCAATTTCCTTTGAACTTATCTCCGTTTTTAAAGAAATATCTACCATTTCCCCATCTCTGGTCATTTTTGAAGCGTCCGACATAACGCTCTTTTTTTGAATACCGGACGGTCGCTTTTCCGTTCAGACAGTCCCTTGCCCACGTTCCTGTGATCTTCACGCCGTTTTTGCAGGTATAAATGCCATTTCCCCATTTTTCGCCGGTCTCTTCATCGTATCCGCCCACGTAGACATCTCCGCTGTCATAAGTGATCGTGTCTGTCACGATGGCTGCCATTGCCTGATACGGCTGCGTAATTCCAAACGTAACCATCAGAGCAAATAACAGAAATACTGCGTAAGGCCGTACACCATTTCGTTTTTTCATTTTCTCATCCTTCTTTCCTTTTGTCTTTTACTGACACCAACTTCTGAAAATTTCCACCACCTTCGGATCGTTTTCACAAAGTTTTTCAAAAATCAGATTCTGTATGCCTTTGTAAATGCTACACCGGTATTCCTTCGCAAGATTTGGATAAACCGTTTTGTATCTGGCATAGTTGATTACCGGACACGTACCGCAGTACGGATGGTAAACGCACTCACAGCAGTCACCAAGCCCCTCCAGGCAGGACGCTTTTGCAAGCACTTTGCACGCCGGTGTCGCCATCAGATCGTTGTACTGATCTTCATAAACATTTCCAAGGCAAAAACTATCATCCCCCATCTCTGCCAACATTCTCGCCTCATCACAGCTGTAAACTTTTCCGTTATAATAATATGCCAGCTGACCGATTGCCCCACCGCACGGAGAACGAAGCTCCATATAATTTCCGGCATCGTGATTGAAAATCTTGTTCAGAAAGATCCTGGCATGTCCTTCTGCGATAAAGGTTCCCTCCTGATTTAACTTTAGTATATATTCCAGAATATGTCTATAAAAATCCAGAAATTCTTCGACCGAATATCCGATTTTATCCCAGTTTTTCTCAGCATATCCAAGCGGTGTCAAAGGCCGGACGATCAGCTGCCCAAATCCAAAAGAAACGTACTGATCTACCAGCTCTTTATAGTGTTCAAGCGAATATCTTGTTGTTGTCTGAATTGCCGAAACAGCGGCTCCTTTTTTTCGGATCACCGCAAGCTTTTTTGCAAGGATTTCAAACGTATTCTGCTTAAAATACGGCCGGTTCTGATTGTGCAGTGCCTCATCGCCATCCAACGACGTACAGATGCTGACCTGATGCTCCGTCAGAAACTCAAATTTTTCTTCATCGAGAAGCATTAAATTGCTCACCACCGAGAAATCAACCTCTTTGTCCGTCTCTTTGGACTTTGTATACTCTACGATGTATTTCAGGATCTCAAAATTCATCAGAGGCTCTCCGCCCTGAAATTCAAACGTGAGATATTTCGCCGGTGCCTGCAGTGCCAGATCAACGGCTCTTCTTGCTGTATCTTTTGACATGACCGTGCTCTTATCCAGATCCGTAGAAGCCTGACAATAAACACACTGCTGATTGCACTGTTTCGTCAGGACAAAAATATGCAGTGCCGCTCCCTGGAACAGATTCCGGCGATAATCCCGGAATGCACTTCCCGCTTCTTCCACAAAATCATAGTCACTGGTATCATAAAGAAAATAATTTTCTTTTAAAGCCGCTGTAATCTCCTCTTCCGACTCCAGTTTATCCATCAGGAAACGATAAAACTGATCCTTTGTCAAAAACACATATCTTCCAATGTCGTTCGTCAAAAGATACTTGTCGTTTACCTGTTTGTAGTTAAAATAATTCTTTTTCATTGCTGCACCCTGACCTTATAGTTTGTCTGATGGACGGTGGAAAAGAAAAATCCGCCGCATCTGTGTTTTTCACCACACGCATCACATGCTTCAAAATAGCGGATCTTATATCCGCTAATGCTGCTCTTATAACAATACCAGTATTTCCGATCAAACAGACACAACGGGAAATTATAAAGATTCGGACGCAGACCACACCGGAAACAGACTTCCAGTGCTTTCTGAAGATATGGCTGCAGCGAATCAAATTCTTCCCAGACGATTTCTTTATTTTTCCAGGCATTTCCGAGCACTTCCATCCCCATGATATTGACGTAAGTGATCTGCGGAAATTCCCGGCTGATAAACTTCATGATCGCATCCAGCTCCTGATAATTTAATTTGGATACAACCACACGGACTCCGACTTCAATGTCATTCTCAAGCAGGTTGTGGATCCCTCTTCTCGTCTGTTCAAAACTTCCCGCACATCCGGCGATTCGGTCATGCTGTTCCTTTTTTGCACTGTGGATCGGTATCTCGATCTTAAACCGTTTTTTTGCAAGTGCTGCAAACTGTTTTGTGTATTTCGCCGATGCAAAACTTCTGCCGTTGGAGAGCATCAGAACTTCCGCATTTTCTTCCAGCTCACAGACCTGCATGATCAACGGCGGCAGGTTTTCTTTCAGCAGTGTCGGCTCTCCGCCCGTGATGTCCACGTGTTCCAGATCTGACGGCAGAAGTGCGATAAATTCTGCTAAAAATGCCGACGTAATCTCGCTTGGACGCGTCCTCATTTTGACGGAATCCGGACACATGATACAGTTGGAATTGCACTGATTTGTGACATATACAAGTGCACCGGAAGAATGACCGTCATGCAATTTCCGAACGAAACCATTTGGCCGGATTGCCAGTACATCTCCGTGATGCAACTCTTCTGCTTCCTCTTTTACTTTTTTTCGCTCGCCCATGACATTACGTGCATAGATCCCGTCGTCCTCACACTCGATACGCCACAGGCAGTCTTTTCTCAAATCCTTCATTTTAAATGCCATACCCCCATCAAATATGTAATGATGCCAATCAGAATAAAAATCGCAAACGGAATATACCTCACGACCATAATCTTCTCCTGCCCGTATTTCGATGTTTCCCATCGCCGTACAGCTGCCGCCTCTTCTTCTGAAATCCTCGATTTCGTTGTTTCATCCGTCGCCTTCGGCAGACCCTTCACACGCGAATTTACAAACTGCCGCACCGCAAAATATGACAGGATCATCCCTTCTCTGACTTCACTTGTCGGAATCCACTCGTAATTATATTTGTCGGCAAATTTCAGGCTGAAATGCGTGACCACGACAAGAAGTACCGTAAGTCCCAGCATTTTCAGGTCAAATCCGCCATAAAACCAGAAACTGAAGATCAGATAACCTGCCATCATCAGCACCGTCCAGAGTTTCTTTTTCGGAATCTGAAGTGTCACAAGCCTGTTGGTCAGTAAAATACCAACCACGGCAAAAAAGATGCGATTGCTCTCATAATAGCCTTTCAGCACAAACGCACAGACCGTATAAACAACCGACAGAAATGCAATGGAAAAACACAGATTCCAGATTTGCTCTACACTTACCGGAATTTTTTCAAACTCTACCCCTTTCTCTTTTCTGAAAAAGCGATACCAGATAGATTCTGCAATCAGATACAGATATGCCTCCACAAAGATCACAAGAAACAGCAGCATCGATGGGAAAAGCATCGTCCTGGTCGTCACATACCATCCGGTCGGATAAAGGAAATTCACAAACAGCCACAGTTTCGAATCGCCCGCCCCCCACAGTTTCAATGCAAAAAATAAAATAGCGATCGCCAGTGCCGCCGCCAGATTCGTCAGAAACAGAAAAATACTTTTAGGATTCTGCATATAATACAGAACTACCAGGATCATTCCCGGACACATGCCAAACGTCAGCCATCTGTTGTAGATCTTTCCTTTTTTCCAGTCCGTCACTGACGCCACAACGCAGATAAAGAGCAGATAAAAAATCATAATGATATCAATCATAAATCTCTCCCTTATCTTTGATCATCTCTGCCAGTGCAAAATTGCCAAATTCTCTCATCGTCCGCTGCTCATCCGCCCAGCATTTTTCAAAAGTCAGTTCATAGTAAGAAGCCTTTTTCTGACAGACAATCCCTGCAATATTCCCAAAAGCCTCCATCGTATTTCGCACCGCCTTTTCACTGTAAAGCTCCATGTGCAGCTGTAATTTATTCTTCATCATACCACACTTTCGCGATCTCATCTAAATCATAATCCTCTTCCGTCTCTGTATTTACCGTTTCGTCCATCTCTTCTTCCGGGATAAAAGCACTGTAAAGTGCTCTTGTCACGATCAGTTCCCGGATCTGCTTCGTCTCCTGATTTGCAATGCATTTAATACTCTGGGCGAGCAGCTCATTTTGAAATCTTCCGATGTCATCGCGGTCTGCTCTCTTTTCTTTTCCCGAAAAGATCACAAGATAATCCTCCCCGTCACAATCCATCCCGATGTAATAATCATCTATAAACAAATAGGCGGCACGGTAGAGTGCCTTTAAAGGATATAATTCCTTTTTGATTCGAAAGATACAGGTTCCGTCCTGTTTTTCCTCATATTTCAACATATTCTCATTCCTCTTGCTTCCTTTATTCAAGTCAGAGATTGCACTCCGTTACGTGTCTCGATACGCTCTACCAGCTGATCGCATCCAGGATCGTCGAAAGCATATACCCGATCCAGACATGCCTGATCAACGGCGATCGGATCGAGAGATACTAAAATACCAATGAATAATACCTCCTTCGCACTGCCGTTCAACTTTTTGTTATTACGCCAGTAGAGTCAAAATATGCCATACGAATTGTCCCGTATTTCTACAATCCTGTCTGATATCATTATAATCCACCCGGGCAGGTAACGCAACTTAAAATTAAAGTTGCGGTCTCTCATTTAATTCATATGCGAGACTGCTGCTCTTCTTTAACACTTCCTGCTTTTTAT
>NZ_JBKVNQ010000059.1:0-5834 GCF_046967715.1 Hominisplanchenecus sp. | reverse complement strand
TCATTTAATTCATATGCGAGACTGCTGCTCTTCTTTAACACTTCCTGCTTTTTATTCCGGATCCAGGCACGCCGCCTGCTCTGATCACTGCCCTGCACTTTTTCTGCCTGACTTAAAATTTCTTCGTACTCGTCATATAATTCTTTCGCATAAATATCACAGGAAATGGCTTTTTCCATATTGATAAAGCTTTCTTCATAATTTTCTTTTTCCAGAGCACCATATGCCAGATATTGATAAACTTCTGCCAGATGTGTATTGTGCGTGAGGATCTGCTCTGCTGCCGAAGTTGCTTCCTCTGCACTCCGGCTTCCTTCCATCACCGCAAGCTGTGCCGGCGTATAAGCACCGTAAAAGCTCAGTGCCTTCTGATGTTCTCCGACATAATCGAGCAAGAACGGCATGCAGAAATAAATACATCCCACACTTATAACTGTCAGAAAAATACAGTCTTCGATTTTTGTCTTTTTCTTTAAACTACCCTCTGCTTTACCGTAATCCAGACACAGAAGTCCCAAAAGCCCGATCGCAGTAAACTGCAGATCAAAATCAACCAGCATATGCAGCATGATAAGAAGCAAAATCTGTTTCTGCATACTGCTCTGACTGCCTTTTAAGAGCTGACGCAGCATCACAGCCGCAAACAGAACAGCCGGAAGAATACCCAGATCCAACGCAGCCTGTAACCAGTCGTTATGCACAAAGAGCGTCTTGTAAACTCCGGTCTGCATCCGTCCTTGAACATAAGCATAGCCATGGTAACCCATTCCAAACGGATACTTTGCGATCATTTTTAATGCATCCAGATCATAAAGAATACGTCCTTTCCAGGTACTGGAATAGCGGAACACTGTGAAAATCCTGCCGATATTCTGCTCACCTGCCCCGTTTGTCACAACCATAACAACTGCAAGTAGTGCAAACACAGCGACAATGCAAAAAATCCCGTATTTCTTTGCTTTTTGTGACGACAGATGCCGGATAAACCAGATCAGATATCCGAAAAACAGAAGCATCACGCCGCGGCTCCCAGTCAGAAGCAATCCTGCCAAAAGTACAATTCCTTCCAGAGTCTGCATTTTGTCTCTTTTGATGCCCGATTCCTGTTCTCTGCTTTTGTTTTCGATCCATCGATTGCAGATCACAACCAATCCTGCCAGCAGATAGAGTGCACAGGTATTAGAATACTGGAAAAATCCACCAAGACGCCCGACCTGCCAGAGCTGCTCTTTCAGAGCCGGAAATGGCAGTGCCAGAATCCCGGCCAGTACCATAAAGCAGCCGATGTGTGCGATATAGCCTGTTGCTTTCTGTCTGGTTTCATCCGAAAACTGCATGAAAAACAGATAGCCAAGAGGCAGTGGCAGCATTTTGATCACGCCCACAAAATCCATTGCCCGATCGATTGCATAAAAACAGGTAATACCGAACCATAAAAACACAGACAGCAACACTGCCAGCTGTTTTTTCCCTTTGATCTGAAACGAATATTTTACGCGGCAAACGATAAGCAGTATACCAAGCACTGCCGCAAGCATCGCTCCGGAAAATTCATAAAATCCTCCATACAAAAATGCAGAAAGAAGAAGCACTGTAAAAACAGCTGCCTCTTCTTTCGTTCTTTTATATGGACTGCTCTTCCATTGTATTTGATTTTTTGTCTTTTTCTTTGAATTTTGCTGTGCCATATAAAATCCTCCGTAACGGCTTCGCCCTGTGCAAAACCGTTACGATCCTGTTATTATTTTTTAATTTTTACCGAACTGCTCTGTCCTTTTTTGCGGAACAGTTTCTGGTAATTTTTGAGTTTCTTTGCCGGAACCTTGATCGTCGCTTTTTTGTTAATGCCCTTGAGTGCCTTTGCTTTGACGGTCTTCAGTTTCGTGCTTTTTACGGTAATGTTTTTCAGGTTTTTGCAGTCCTTAAACGCTGCTTTTCCGATGCTTTTCACATTCGCTCCGACGGTTACCTTTTTCAGTTTCTTGCATCCGGCAAATGCCTGATCCTGGATTGCGGTAACGTTCGCTCCGATCACAACAGTCTGTACATCGCTTCCTTTGAGGGCATTTTTTGCAATCTGTACAACTTTGTAAGTTTTCTTATTGATCTGAACCGTCTTTGGAATATTGACTTTTTTCGTTTTGCCGTTGATCACTCCGACAAATGCCACCGTAGATGCGGACAGTACTTTATATTTCTGTCCCTTTACTTCTTTTACCGTACCGACTGCAAGCGTTCCGTCCGTGTTCTGGTTTCCATTGTTTGTATTCTGGTTCCCGTTGTTGCCCTGGTTTCCACCATTTGTGCCGTTGCTGTTTCCCTTATCTCCGTTATCGTCTTTATGATCATCATCCTGATCATTTCCTGCACCTGCCCGAACTTCCACATCATAATATGCATATTTTGCTTTTGTTCCGGCTGCATTGACTACTTTTGTCAGAATCATCATCGTACCGGATTTTGTCATTCCTGCGAACGGCGTAAAGGCACCTGCATAGGCGATCCACTGATTATCCGGTACCAGTTCTGTCTGATAATCATATTTACTCTGGAAATTCTGCTCTGTCATCACACAATAGAACAATTTCTCAGTGCTGTCACCATATTCCAGCGTTACAGTCGTTGATGGTGTCGCCGGATATCCCGTCATAGAAATACCTGCCGCTTCAAAACCTTCTTCGACTCTCTGCTTACTTCGAAGCAGAACCGCATGGCGATCCCCCGCCTGACGGATACAATAGCTGTATTCTTCTCCTTCTGTCAGAGACTTCATATCTTCTGCTGTTAGCAGATACTTCTGGGTTCCTTTCGGGATTGAGATCTCTAATACCGTCCGGATCTCATTTTTATGATGGAACTCCAGAACAACATCCTGATCTTTCGTGTAGTTTCCAACATAAAATACACCGTTGGAAGTGCTGCCTGTCTGATTTCCCGGCTGATACTCCATGTCCACATAAACCGGAAACAGACCATTTAGATTCTTTGTTCCAGGAGCCTCATAAGTTTTGCCATTGACCGAAATTTCTGTAATGGAAAAATATCCGTTTTCACTTCCAAGACTTTCTATATCTGCTCTTGTAACCTCAAAATACTTCTGCTTTTTCACGCCGGAAGCATCCTCCTGCACCTTGCAGTTCAGTTCCTTACGATTCTCATTATCATCCGCTTTGACAGTCACGCTTACCGTATCTCCGGCATTTGCAATATCATCTGCAATATAGACACAGTTTGTCTGAGAGAAAGCATCCAGCTGGCGTGCATATAAAACCGGTCTCTGGAAGCTGATATTGAGACCTTTTGCCAGGTTTTCATTTGCGATGACAACAGATCCCGTACCATATTTTGCTTCGTACTCAGACAGATCAAGGGAACAGAGAAATCTCTTTTCGCCAGATTTTGTATTGATCACATAAAAAATACCGTCATTGGCTACTTCATAACCATTTTCTTTGCTGTAAGTTCCAACAATCGTATCATTATAACTTACATTTCCATCGGTAAAATCATAACTTCTCTCTGCAAAGTACGGTTTTACATATTTTGCAACTTCATCATTCAGATTTAAGCCATATACATAAGCTGCCACATAATTTCCATGTTTGTCTGTATGGATTTCTTTGTCATTACCATATAAATTGGATTCATTGGAAGCATTTCCCTGTGAAGCTTCCGAATCCATCATGCCAAGAATGATCGGCTTGTCGGTGGAAATCACTGCATTCTTGATCACTGTTTTACAACCGCTTTCTGTCTCAAGAACCATATTATAAGTTCCGTTCGGAATTGCCTCTTCAATGATCGCTCCGTTCTGGAAACCTGCCATGATTCCGTAAGTATACTGCGTGTTGTAAACATCACTGCCTCCGTTTTCATCAAATGGCATTTTCTTTGCCGGATAACGGTCATCCTGCACTCTTCCGGAATCTGTATCCTGATAAATCTGCATAATTTTTGTATTCAGACCATACTGTTTGCTGTCTTTTCCGTCTGCATTAACAAGATAAGATTTCTTGATCGTCTGATCTTCTTTTCCGCAGAATGCAGAAACCCAGTAAGCAGTCACCTGTGCATTTCCTGTGATGCTGGAAGTGTAGATCGGATTTTTTGTATTTTCAACTTCGACTTCTTTTGAACCCTTTGTTGTAAAATAATCTTCCTTTTTCAGTGTGATACTCAGACCGCCAACGGTTTTGCTGCCGGATTTGCCCGGATAGGTCAGTGAAACCTCTTTTGTTCCGCTCACATCATCCAAAATCGGAACGGAAATTTCATAATAGTCATAATCATCTTTGCCATATAAAGTATAATCCTGTGCTACCTCGCCGACCGCATATTCTTTCCCGCCAATCGTTGCTTTAAATGCATCCGCCTCCTGGCCCTGCAGAGAATCATCGGATGTTTTCAGATACAGTTTTACCTCATATCCATCCCACAGATGATCGTAATCACCTGTTTTTTTGCAAGCTCCCAAATAATACGTGTCATACAGACTTTTCAGCTGATCGCCGTCTGCCGCCTGTGTCTGTGCAACCTCTTCTGTAGATGCCGCATAGACATTTCCTGCCATAGAAGGCGGGAGCAGGATCTGCAGCAGAAGTGCCAGTACCAGTAAGAATGCTGTTTTCTTCATCGTGTTGCCCTCCCTTGTTTTTTATATTTATTATAATCTGACTTACATATAAAAATCAACGCTTATATTGGTAATTTTTACAAATTATTGTCTGTTTTTAAAATTTACAGTGGTAGTTTTTTTTGTTTTCGACTATAATAGACAGGAAAATATATTTGAAGCGATACAGCGTTATCACTGTATCAGAATGGAGGACAAAATGGAAATCGTATGCTTAGACCTGGAAGGTGTACTGGTACCGGAAATCTGGATTGCTTTTGCAGAAGAAACAGGCATCCCGGAATTAAAGAAAACCACCAGAGACGAACCGGACTACGATAAACTGATGAAATATCGTCTTAATATTTTAAAAGAACATAATCTGGGACTGAAAGAAATCCAGGAAACCATCGCCAAAATCGATCCGCTCCCGGGAGCAAAAGAATTTCTGGATAAATTAAGAGAACTGACACAGGTTATCATTATCAGCGATACTTTCTCACAGTTCGCAGGTCCGCTGATGAAAAAGCTGGGTTATCCGACTATTTTCTGCAACTCTCTTGTCGTTGCTGACAACGGAGAAATCATTGATTTCAAAATGCGTTGTGAGAAATCCAAATACACAACCGTCAAAGCTCTGCAGTCCATCGGTTATGACACCATCGCAAGCGGCGACAGCCATAACGACCTTGGCATGATCCAGGCAAGTAAGGCAGGCTTCTTATTCAGAAGTACCGATGCAATCAAAGCAGAATATCCACAGCTGCCGGCATTTGAGACCTATGATGAACTTTATGATGCAATTAAGAAAGTGATCGAGGGATAAGGCGGAGGTTTGTGTAAATGTGCAAATGAACAGCCATAGTTTTTAAAAACACTTCATATCATATTTTACCTGACGGAACTCGGTTACAGCCTGCAGCCGATTTGGGATGCGATGAAAACCTGGAGCGAAAATTATAAAGAACTGGTTCAGAAGGGATAAATAAAGATGCTCCTTTTCAGGAAGACAAGCAAAGCAAACTTGTGACCTGAGAAGGAGCACATTTTTTTATAAAAAAAATGCAAGTCAAACGCACATGAGACTTGATATGTTATTCTGATCCGTTTTGCTGACATTTATCTAACAGAATCGCTTTGCATCTCGCGGAGCGTTTATTTCGGGCAACAAAAAAAGCGGGTGATGGGAATCGAACCCACGTATCCAGCTTGGAAGGCTGGT
>NZ_JBKVNQ010000058.1:0-16876 GCF_046967715.1 Hominisplanchenecus sp. | reverse complement strand
AATAACAATATAGGGCAGGGACTGCCCGAATTAACGCCTGTGGAGATAGTAGGTTGCGAGGTCTGCGAAGCAGGAAGCCCATTGGCTTTAGACAATGGGTAGTTCACAAAGTGAGGGAAATTCTGCTGGAGAAAGAAGATTCCAGGCTGATCGGCCATGTTTTTTGTGCATAAGTATTGACAGATTTAGAATCGGGTGTTATAGTTCTGATAGAACAAAAATATCCGATCATATGATGTGGGTGTCAAAAGTCCCTAACTATGATGCCTACGGATTGTTCCGTGCGTTGCACTCCCACAATCCTCCCTGGCATCATCATATCATATTGAATAAAAAAGCTTTCGGATATTTCTGTAAAATCAGATCAGATAGAATATTCTGGTGAATGAAGACCCTGAGATGACAGACATGGCATTTCAAAAGAAACGTTATGGATATAAGATTTGACATGATCAGAGGAGGAATCAGAAATGGAAGAAAGAAAAGATTATTATAAAATCCTTGGAATAGATAAAAACGCAGATGAAAATACAATCAAAAAAGCATACCGTAAACTGGCAAAGAAATATCATCCGGATACCAATGCCGGAAATGCACAGGCAGCCGAGAAGTTCAAACAGATTACAGAAGCCTACTCGGTGCTCAGTGATCCGGAGAAAAAGAAAATGTATGACCAGTTCGGCACTGCCGATTACCAGGGCGGTCAGGGACCGTTTGGCGGAGCAAATGGCGGATACCAGGAGTTCCATTTTGATGGCGGTGACATGGATGATATCCTGAAAAATATCTTTGGCGGCGGATTCTCCGGCCGCAGTGCCGGAGCAGGCGGCGGAAGCAGATCTTATCATTTCGGCGGCGGATTTGGAGACGGATTCTCAGGCGGAAACAGTGGATTCGGAAACGACTTTGGCAGCGGAAACAGTGGTTTCGGCGATGGATTTTCCGGTACAGGCAGTAGCTTTGGCGGCAGGGGCAGTGACCTTCACGCCGATATCACAGTCAGCTTCGATGAAGCAGCACTTGGCGGTGACAAGGTGATCAATCTGTCGGATCCTTCTGCACCGGGCAGGACACAGTCGCTTCAGGTGCATATCCCGGCAGGTATTGATGACGGTCAGAGCATCCGTTTAAGAGGCAAAGGTCAGATGGGCAGAAACGGTCAGGCAGGAGATCTGCTTCTGAAAGTTAAAATCGCAGAGAAACCGGGCTTTGAACGAAAAGGCATGGATGTTTACACGACCGTCAATGTTCCGTTTTCCACGGCAGTCCTTGGCGGCGAAGCGAAAGTCCATACGCTCTACGGCGATGTGATCTGCAAAGTAAGGGAAGGCACACAGTCCGGAAGCAAGATCCGTCTGCGAGGCAAAGGTATTGTTTCCATGAAGAACCCGCAGGTACACGGCGATCATTATGTGACCGTCCAGGTACAGGTGCCGCGGAACATTACTCCGGAAGCCAGACGCAAACTGCGTGAGTTTGAGCAGGCATGTGGTATCAGAAACAGCTATGCAGGATAAATATGAAAATAAAAAGTATAAAAGCGACCGTAAGTTTTACGATATGCTAATATCAGAGCGGATAACGGAGAGATTGTAAAGACATAAGGAAACCTTGTAATTGTATAAAAAAATAGAAAGTGCAGCATACAAAAAGGAAGAAGAGTATGCTGCATTTTTTATGTCAATAGGAAAAAGATAATAAATCTGTATCCGGGCTGTTAAATTTAGATATTTTGTGGATTTATCAGGAAATGATGTTGAGATTAACTGGACAAAATGACGAAAATATAGTATTTTTTTAGTAGGTATTAAAATAAAGATGTCATATGAATGATTTTGTGCTTCCTATTTCAGTCATTCTGCCTGATATTTTTTGAAATACTGCAAATAAGAGTTGAGCAAAGAAAAAGGAGGATAACATGAAAACAAGAAAAACATTTTCAGTCATGCTGGTGATCTGTATGCTGCTGTCACTGGTGTTTCCCAGTAGTGGGGGGGGGGTGTCAAATGCAGCCTCAGCTTCTGATAAGGTAACAGTTATTGATGTCACACAGTATGGGGCTGATCCGACCGGAGTAAAGGACAGTGCCGAGGGCATACAGGCAGCTATCGAGGCAGCAAAAGAAGTGACAGGACCGGTTGTGTTGGATTTCCCGAAAGGGGAATATCAGATTTACCCGGATCATGCACAGAAACGAGAACTGTATATTTCAAATACTTTAAGCCGTAATAACGGTGACCGTGGCACGTACAAAATGAAAAATATCGGTATTCTGCTGGAAAATATGGAAAATGTGACACTGGAAGGAAATCAGTCCAGTCTGATCTTCCATGGCAAGATGATGATGTTTTCCACGATCGGATGTAAAAACATCAGAATCCAGAATTTTGACACCGACTTCCAGGTACCGTCGGTAGTCAGTGTAACAGCAGAAAAAGTAGAAGGCAATACAGCGATTTTATATGTTCCAGAATGTTATAATTATTCCGTAAGCGGAACAACCGTTACCTGGAGCAGCGATGTCAGCCCATACACCGGACAGGCATACTGGAGCTATACGAACAATGTCGGACATGTACAGGGATTTGATATGACAACCGCTACCCTGACTACTTCCGGCGATAAATTTTTCAACAACGTACAGAGCATGGAAAAACTGGACGGACATCGTCTGAAGGTGACTTACAATTCTGCACCATCCTTCAAGGCAGGATATGGTCAGCAGATGAGAAGGACTACACGTGATCATTCCGCAGCCTTTTTCTGGGAGAGTGATGGTGTGACGATGCAGCATGTCGAACTGCATTTTCTGCATGCATTTGGTGTGGTAGGACAGCTTTCCAAAAACATTACACTGGATGATGTAAATTTCCGCAACTATGAAGGAAGCGGAAGAACCGGCGTTGGTTCTGCTGACTTTGTGCAGATGTCCGGCTGCGGCGGAACAATCCGCATTGTGAACAGCACATTTGAAGATCCGCAGGATGACCCGATCAACATCCATGGAACATTCTTACAGGTAACAGAACGAATCTCTGATAATAAGTTCAAAGTTCACTATCAGCATCACGAAACTTCCGGTTTTCCGAACTATTATGTGGGAGATGAAGTAGAGTTTGTTTCTAAGGGAACACTGCTTCCAATCGACGGGGCAAAAGCAAAAGTAACCGGAGTGGTAGGTCCGGACGGACATGGCGGAACCATGGTTGCCGGAAATGGTGACAAAGCCGATGCTTCCAAAACGGATCTGGATACAATCATTGTAACACTGGATACAAATATGCCGTCTTCCGTGTCTGCAAATGCAGCAGCTCTGGAAAATGTTACTTATACACCGAGTGTTGAGATTGAGAACAACGTATTCCGTGAGATGCCGGTACGTGGTATTCTGGTGACAACCAGAAAACCGGTCGTGATCCGCAACAACGAATTTGACAACGTAGCCGGTGCAGCCGTTTACATTTCCGATGACGTAAACAGCTGGTACGAGTCAGGACATGATGAAGATGTTCTAATCGAAGGCAATGTATTCAGACGCTGTGGTGTCAACCAGAATTCTTACAGTGCATTTATCCAGTTTGATCCGACCAACAACGGGGCAGCTTCACCGGTACATAAAAATGTAAGGATCAAAGACAATACATTCTATTTTACAAACGGAACCCGCAATATTATTAATGCAAAGAGCGTAAACGGACTGACCTTTACCGGAAACAAAGTTTTGCGTTTCTCTGTAAATGAAAAGGCAAACCCTGCAAAAACCACACTGGCGATCGGCGAGAGCGTTGCTATGAATGTTTCAGCTGTGGAAGGTGCAAATATCAATGCATTTACTTTCAACGGATGCCGCAACGTAAATATTTCTGATAATATTTATGATAAAGGTGTGACACGCAGAGTCGATATCACGAATATGCAGAACAGTGAAGTGAAGATCGGTGAAAACGAAGGCGTAAGCATCGGCAGTGGCACACAGCCGGCAAGCGAAATGATCTATGTCAGCAGCGATCCGGAAGTTGTACGTGTGGATGGCACCGGTCATGTGACAGGTCTGAAAAAGGGAACAGCAACCGTGACAGCTTATGAGCTGGTCGGCGGACGTAAATTCCAGGCAGATCCTGTGACCTTTACGGTGACAGATCAGAGCACCGGAACCGTGACAGCAGTGAAAGTGCTTGCAAAAGATCTGACCGTGAAAAATCCAAGCGACGGCGGCTACAGTGTCAGCGGTGACAGCGTGACCATCAAAGCAATGGGACAGGGACTCTGGGCAACCCAGACAGCCAATAACGTGATCGTAAGCGGTGAAAATGTAAACCGCGGTGACGGAACCTTCACAGCCATCGTCAAAATGAGCGGCAAGACCGTCAACAACTGGGACGAAGCAGGTCTGTTTATCTACAAAGATGATGACAACTATGTGGCAGTCGAGAGAAAACATGGCACGAACAGTCCGAAGGTCCATGTCGTGACCGAAGCAAACGGAAGTGCAAATGAAGACCAGAACACAGAAAATCCGAATGCAGAGGCAATCTGGCTGAAACTGGAGAAATCCGGAAATACCTTTACCGGATATTGCAGTGTTGATAAAGAAAATTGGACAAAAGTAGGAAACAGCATCACAAACGATAAAATCGGCAATTCCTTTGGCGTGGCACTGGTTGCCGGTACCGGAAACAGCACAAAAGGAACCGCATTTACCTTCTCAGACCTGGAGGTCAATGGCAAAGCAGTAGCACTGACCGAAGATGCAGCAACCGGAGGAGAGAGCGGAAATATTGAAAATCTTGCAAAAGTAAAATCAGGAAATGCGATTCTG
Source organism: Hominisplanchenecus sp. (assembly GCF_046967715.1). Classification (NCBI taxonomy): domain Bacteria; kingdom Bacillati; phylum Bacillota; class Clostridia; order Lachnospirales; family Lachnospiraceae; genus Hominisplanchenecus; species Hominisplanchenecus sp. Next base: position 12,057 of record NZ_JBKVNQ010000058.1, on the reverse strand, counting down.
GAGAGTGCATCTGTATCCGGTGTATCCTTCCCGACATTCTCATCTGAGACAAAGAGCTATGTGACAACTGCCGATAAGAATGTAAAGAGTGTAAAGATTTCTCTGAAAGCAAAAGATGAAAATGCAAAAATCGAAATCTGCCGAAACGGTGTCGGTAATGGTGTCGGACTGAAAAATGTCAATGAGATCGTATCCGCAGAAAACGGCAAAAACCAGATTACAGAGCAGGAAGTTGCACTTGTGGCAGGCTTAAATATCATTACAGCAAGAGTAATCGCAGAAGACGGAACAACACAGGAAATTTATCGTTTCCTGGTTACACGTACCGGAGCACAGGATGCGTCCATCGGCGGCATCAGCGTAGATAACAAAGAAGTGGCAGGTTTTGATGCTTCTGAAAAATCCTACAGTGCATCTCTGACAAAAGGGCAGACCGAAGTCAAAATCGCTCTGAAAAATCCTGGCGAAGGTGCAAAAGCAGTTCTGAATGTAAATGGAAAAACATATAACCCGCAAGAGAGCATTCCTGTTTCCGGCGATAACATGACCGTTGGTATTGCAATCACACCAGACGGCGGCGTAACAGAGCACTACAGCCTGAGTTTGCGTGTACCATCTGACAGCAATGCAAAACTGGAAAAAGTACAGTTTGGCAGTACCATCCAGAGCAATGGAAACTTTAATGCAAATCTCAAAGAGTATACAGCATCAACTATGACAAGAACTTCCAGGGTAACGTTTACCGCACAGGAAGCAAATGCAAAAATTACTGTAAAATGCAACAATGTAACTGCTGCAACCGGAACGGGAAGCGTAGAGACTTCTGTAACGATGAAAAAAGGAAACAACCAGTTACTGGTTACAGTGGAATCCGCAGACAAGAGCAGAACCGAAACCTATACCTGGAGGGTCGAAGGCAAGAGCGAAGTTTACCTTTCTGATTTAAGTTACGAGAGTAATTCTGCAACTGGATGGGGTTCCATCATGAAAGACAAATCTGTAGACGGAAAGACACTGACACTTTATGACGGAAGTCAGGAGAAAACCTTTGAGAAGGGTATGGGTATTCATGCGACTGCAAATCTCTATTACAATATCGAAGGTATGGGCTTTAAGAAATTTACATCTTATATGGGCGTTGACCGTGAAGCAAACCAGGATGGAAATGTAAAATTCAATGTTTATACGGATAATAAACAGGTTTACACAGGTGAAGCTGTTACGAGAGCATCTGAGATGGCAAAATTGGATATTTCTGTGGAAGGTGTCAAAATCCTCAGATTGAACGTGGATCAGAATGGCAGCGACAGCAATGATCACGCAGATTTTGCAGACGCAAAATTCATCACAGAGCTGGCAGATGATACTACTCCGGAAACGGTAGCCGTAACCGGAGTTACACTGGATAAGAGCACAGCGAAACTGACAGAAAAAGGTCAGACAGTAGATCTTACTGCAACAGTAGCACCGGAAAATGCAACAAATAAAAATGTGATATTTGAAACGAGTAATGAAAAAGTAGCAACTGTAGACGGAAACGGAAAAGTGACCGCAGTAGCAAATGGAAAAGCAACCATCACCGTAACGACCGAAGATGGAGAGAAAACAGCAGCCTGTGAAGTGACTGTGGAGATTCCAAATGTACCAGTTCCGGCACCGGAAGAACTGGTGAATGAAGTGAAAAATGAAATCGCAGCAGCAGAAGGCAGGAAAGAAAGTGACTATACAGAAGAAACCTGGAAAGTTTATGAAAAAGCACTGAATGCAGCGAAAGAAGCCGTAGAGCAAAAAACAGCAACCGAAGAAGAGATGCAGCAGATTTTAACAGCTCTTCGCAATGCAGCCTCTGCACTTAAGAAAGAAACACCATCTACGGAAAAAGAAACACCGTCTACAGAAAAGGAAACACCATCTACAAATCCACAGACACCGGAAACTCCAAACGATGGTACGGTGAAAGTTGGTCAGGTGATCAAAGCAGAAGGTCAGTATGGAGTGTTTACTTATAAAGTAACCGGAAAAGACACGGTAGAGGTAAAATCTATCACTGCAAAAGGCAAAGCAAAGAAGAGTGTGAAGATCTTTGATAAGATCAAGGCATCCGGAAAAACATGGAAAGTAACCAGTGTGGCAGCAAATGCATTAAAAGGCAACAAGAAGATGGAAAGTCTGACAATTGGAAAAAATATCAGAAAGATTGGAAAGAATGCCTTTGCAAATTGCAGAAAGCTGAAAAAAGTTACTATTAAGAGTAAAAAGATCAATACCATTGGAAAGAATGCGTTTAAAAATATAAATAAAAAAGCAACGGTCAAAGTGCCGAAAGCACAGAAGAAAAAGTATGCAAAACTTTTGAACAAAGCGAAACTTTCCAAAAAGGTAAAGATAAAATAGTAAAGGGAAAGTAACAGAAACAAAAGGAAAGAAAGGAGAAAAATATTATGGGACTTATCAGAGCAGCCGTCGGAGCAGTCGGCGGAACAATGGCAGATCAGTGGAGGGAGTTTTTCTATTGTGAGGCGATGGATGCAGATACCCTGGTTGTGAAAGGACAGAAGCAGGTGGGAAAGCGGTCCTCAAACACCAAGGGCAGTGAGAATATCATCTCAAACGGTTCCGGTATTGCAGTTGCCGACGGTCAGTGTATGTTGATCGTTGAGCAGGGCAAGATTGTGGAAGTATGTGCGGAGCCGGGAGAGTTTACTTACGACAGCTCCACAGAACCAAGTATTTTTACCGGAAAACTGGGCGAAGGTCTGAAAAAGACCTTTGCCACCTTCGGAAAGCGTTTTACCTACGGCGGAGATACCGGAAAAGACCAGAGAGTGTATTATATCAATACAAAAGAGATCATGGATAACAAATTTGGCACGGCAAATCCGTTTTTGTTCCATGTAGTGGATCACAATACCGGACTGAGCCGTGACGTACAGGTAAGATGCAACGGTATCTATTCTTACCGCATCACCGACCCGATCCTTTTCTATAAGAATGTCTGCGGAAACGTAGAGATGACTTACGACAGAGAAGAGATTGACGGACAGTTAAAGACAGAGTTTATTTCAGCACTGCAGCCGGCATTTGCACAGCTGTCAAGACTGGAGCTTCTGCCAAGTGATATCCCGGCACATGCGGGAGATCTCGAAGAGGCGATGAACGAAGCACTCACCAAAAAGTGGGCGGAAAAACGCGGTATTTCCGTGGTATCCGTAGCGATGAACCCGATCACGCTCAAAGAGGAAGACCTCAAGAAGATCCAGGAAATCCAGGATGCTGCTGTTCTGAGAGATCCGACGATGATGGCGGCAACGCTTGGCAGTGCACAGGCAGAAGCCATGAAAGCAGCCGCATCCAATCCAAACGGTGCGATGATGGGCTTTATGGGACTGAATATGGCAGGAGGAGCCGGAAGTGCCAATATCCAGGATCTTCTCCAGATGGGAAATCAGAGACAGCAGGCACAAAGACAGCAGCAGTATATACCGGAAGAAAAACAGGCACAGCCGATGCGTCCGTCCGCACAGGCAGGAAGCTGGCAGTGCAGCTGCGGAGCTGTAAATACCGGCAAATTCTGCATGGAATGCGGAACAGCAAAGCCGGAAGAGGGCTGGAGATGCAGCTGCGAGGCACTGAACAAAGGTAAATTCTGCAGTGAATGCGGCAGTCCGAGACCGGCAGCAGCAAAAAAATACCGCTGTGATAAATGTGGATGGGAGCCGGAAGATCCGACAAATCCGCCGCGTTTCTGTCCGGAATGCGGAGATCCGTTCAACGATGGTGATATTGTACAGTAAGGGGATGAATCTATGGCAGATATCAGAGAATACAAATGCCCTGCTTGTGGCGGAGCAATGGAATTTGACAGCAAAACTCAGAAAATGAAATGCCCTTACTGTGATACGGTTGCAGATCTGTCCGACTTTGAAGAAACGCAGTCGGAGAAAACAGCTTCCAAAGAAGGGGCAGAACAGGGAGAAACACAGGAAGCAGCAGAAGAAGGAGCAATGATGCTCTACGTGTGCGAATCCTGCGGTGGTGAAATCCTGGCAGATAAAACGACCGGTGCCACGAGCTGTCCGTACTGCGGCAACAAAGTTGTTATGAAAGGGCAGTTTGACGGTGCCTTAAGACCGGATTATATCATTCCATTTAAGAAAGACAAAAAACAGGCAAAAGAAGCATACCGGAAACATCTCGAAGGCAAAAAGTTTTTGCCGGGTGTTTTCAAACAGCAGAACCATATCGACGAGATCAAAGGTGTTTATGTTCCGTTTTGGATATTTGATCTGAAAGCAAAGGCAGATTTCTCCTATCATGCGGAAAAGACGCGTGTATGGGTGTCAAATGATATTGAGTACACAGAGCATGAGAATTTTGAAGTAAAAAGAGCAGGAACGGTAGAGTTTGAAAAAGTTCCGGCAGACGGATCAAAAAAGATGGATGATACGCTGATGGAATCGGTGGAACCATATGATTTTAAGGAAGCAGTGCCGTTTCGCATGGCGTATATGGCAGGCTATCTGGCAGACCGCTACGATGTGCCGAAAGAGGAGTGCATCGGGCGTGCGAAAAAACGTATCCGGAGAAGCACAGAGCGTGAATTCCGAAATACCGTTAAAGGTTATCATGTGATCGATCAGGAAAAAGCAAATATGGAGATCAAAGACCAGGCAAAGTATGCTCTCTATCCGGTATGGATCTTAAATACGACCTGGAAAGGTAAAAAATATATTTTTGCCATGAACGGTCAGACCGGAAAGATTGTCGGTGATCTTCCGGCAGACAATGGAGCATTCTGGAGATTTATTGCCATGTGGGGAGCAGGAATCGGACTTGTCCTTTATGCACTGCTCTGGGTTTTCATGGTGTTGCTGTAAGGAGGTGGCGAGATGAAGAAAACAAAAATGAAAATCATGTCTCTGCTGCTTAGTATGGTATTATTTTTATTCGTACCATTTCTGAATCTTCAGGCTGCAGCGGATCATCCGGCAAGACTTGTTGACCAGGCAGAGCTGCTCACGGCAGAAGAACAGCAGCAGATCCAGGCAAAACTGGATGAAGTCAGTGAATTGCATCATTGTGATGCAGTGGTAATGACCGTTAATTCCCTGGAGGGAAAAACGGCAACCGAATACGCCGATGATGCATTTGATTACGATGGCTATGGACTTGGCGAAGACAAAGCGGGGATACTTTTCCTGGTGGATATGGGCGACCGCAACTGGGCAACAAGCACACATGGTTATGCGATCACGGCATTTACGGATGCCGGACTTAGTTATATAGAAGAAAAGCTGGTATCCTACCTTGGTGATGGTGAGTACGCAGAAGCATTTAATTGTTTTGCAGAACAGTGCGACCGTTTCCTGACACAGGCAGAGACAGGCGAGCCATATGATGTAAATAATATGCCGCAAGAGCCATTTGCCTATGCATTCTGGCTGGTTGTGTGCCTGGCAATCGGATTTGTGATCGCACTGATCACGGCATCGATCAAACGTTCCAAACTGACTTCCGTTGTGAAGCGGACCACAGCAGAAGAATATATGAAAAAAGGTAGTTTGAATATTACCGTGAAACAGGATCGCTTTATTAATAAAGTGGTTACAAGCCGCCCGGTTCCCAAAAATGATAATGATTCACACAGTGGAGGCGGCGGAAGCAGCACGCATGTCAGCTCATCCGGTGAAGTACACGGAGGTCACAGCGGAAAATTCTAAAAAGTGAGTATACCTGCAAAAGTATGATACATTTTTGCAGGTATCTTTATATAATTTTAATGTGGATAAAAAATTGTTAATACTATTTTTAGGTACATGGTGTTATGATAGTCATGAAACAGAACTGGGAGACAAAAAGAATCATGAAGATAAAGAAAAAAGCCGGACACCGGCATATGACATCGTTTCAGATCATTATACTGGGATTTATGGGAGTGATCCTGGCAGGGAGTTTGCTGCTGATGCTTCCTTGGGCATCCAGAAGCGGAAGATGGAGTTCCTTTTCTGATACGTTATTTACTGCGACATCAGCAGTCTGTGTAACAGGGCTGGTTGTGCAAGATACAGCAACTTACTGGTCTGAATTTGGTCAGGTTATTATTTTGCTGCTGATCCAGATTGGCGGTCTCGGCGTTGTGACTGTGGCAGTATCGATTGCAACGATCGCCGGCAGGAAGATCGGACTGATGCAGAGAAGTACCATGCAGGAAGCAATCGCAGCTCCGAAGATGGGCGGGATTGTGAGGATGACTACTTTTATCTTAAAAACCTCGTTTTTGATCGAACTGATCGGGGCAGTTATTCTGTTTCCGGTTTTTTACAGAGAATTTGGACTTGGCAAAGGAATCTGGTACGCTGTATTTCATGCGATATCTGCATTCTGCAATGCCGGATTTGATTTGATGGGAGTAAAAGGAAAATTTTCATCCCTGACTTCTTTTGCGGCAAACCCGGTTGTGAATCTTGTGATTATGACACTGATCGTGGTTGGCGGTATTGGATTTTTTACCTGGCTGGATATCAAGGAGAATAAATGGCATATTAAAAAATACCGGCTGCAGAGCAAAGTAGTTCTTGGAGTCAGTGCCTTTCTGATCCTGGTTCCGGCGATCATGTTCTTTTTTTTGGAATTTCAGCATATGTCGCTGGGAGAACGGATCTGGAGTTCTTTTTTCCAGTCTGTGACAACAAGAACAGCTGGATTTAATACTGCTGATCTCGATAAAATGACAGATTCCGGAAAGATGGGAATGGTGCTTCTGATGGTGATCGGAGGATCTCCGGGATCTACAGCAGGCGGGATGAAAACAACAACCGCAGCGGTTCTGTTTGCCATGGCGATTTCCGTATTTCGAAAAAATGAGCAGGCACATCTTTATAACAGAAGAATTGCAGAAGAGACGCAGCGAAATGCCGCTACAATTTTTGTTTTATATATGATGCTGTTTACAGGAAGTGCGATGTTCATCAGCTATCTGGAAAAAGTACCGCTTGTGACGGCATTTTTTGAGACCGGATCGGCAATCGGAACGGTAGGACTTTCTCTTGGACTGACGCCGACACTTTGTCTGGCTTCGAGACTGGTACTGATCTGTCTGATGTTCTTTGGAAGAGTCGGGGGACTGACGCTGATCTTTGCGACCGTTTCCGGGAAGCGGACGGAGTATAAATATCCGCAGGAAAAGATTAACGTAGGATAGGAGTATCCACCAGATACAGAGTGTGCTTGATTTGCAGGAAAAAGCAGGATATTTATGATGCGATCAAGATGAAAAATGAAAAAAGCTATAGATGGAGGAAAAGAAGACATGAAATCAATCTTACTGATCGGGCTTGGAAGATTTGGAAGGCATATTGCGATAAAACTGGATGAACTGAATCATCAGGTTATGGCAGTAGACAACAATGAGAGCAGAGTAGAGGCAGTTCTGCCGTATGTGCGTAACGCACAGATCGGGGATGCGACCAATGAGGATTTTATCCGTTCACTCGGCGTGCGCAATTTCGATGTCTGCATTGTGGCGATCGGAGATAATTTCCAGAGTTCTCTGGAAACAACGTCTCTGTTAAAAGAGCTGGGAGCAAAGATGGTAGTCTCCAGAGCAGCAAGAGATGTACATGCGAAGTTCCTTTTAAGAAACGGAGCAGATGAGGTTGTATATCCGGAGAAACAGCTGGCATCCTGGACGGCGATCCGTTACAGTGCAGATCACATTTTTGATTATGTGGAGCTAGATGAAGAACATGGCATTTTTGAAATTTCCATTCCGGATGCCTGGATCGGAAAAACGGTTGGAGAACTGGACATCCGAAAGAAATATAATGTAAATATCATGGCACTGCGGTGCAACGGCGTGCTGGATATGAATATTGCGTCGGAAACTCTGCTTGGAGATGACCAGACCATGCTGGTACTGGGAAATATTAAAAACATCCAGAAACAGTTCCATATCTGAAACGAAAGAAGATGGTAATATGAAAGAATTTCTTTTATTGCCGGCAGTGGGAGGCATTTTTATATTTATGTATGAAATGCTGAAAAAATTTGATGCATTTTGTGATGCAAACAGACAGAATCTCTGGCTGGAGGAGGATGCGGTACCGGAAGAAAAAGAGGAAAGTGCAGAACAGGTGATGGATGACTGCCTTTCCTCTTCTGTTTCCGCAGAACGGAACGGCCGCCTGGAAAAACTGCTCGCTGCATTTCAGAGAGAAAAGAAAATACAGAACTTCCGTGATCTGTATACCAGTATTCTGATCTTACTGGCAGCCAGTGTGATGGGATATTTTTTCAACAGTCTGGGTTTTGCAAATGCCAATATCATGACAGTGTTTGTGTTTGCAGTACAGCTGATCGCAGTGCTTACAAATCACAGGACCTACAGTATGATCGCCGCCGTGCTGAGTGTACTTATTTTTAATTTTCTGTTTACGACACCGCGGTATACATTTCATGCTTACGGAGAGGGATATCCGGTTACCTTTCTGATCATGTTCGGTATTGCATTTTTGACCGGAACGCTGGCACTGAAGTTAAAAAATCAGGCAAAACAGTCAGAAATGGTGGCTTTCCGCACAAAGATTTTGTTTGATACAAACCAGATTCTGCAGTGTGCCAGAGGAAGGGAAGAAATCATCAGTAAAACGGGACAGCAGCTTCGGAAACTCCTTGGAAGAAATGTGATTTTTTACAGTGTAAAAGATCATGAACTGGAAAAAAGCAAAGTGTTTATGATGGAAGACAGGGAGTGGTCAGAACAGCAGAAGCTGAAAAAAGAAAAGTATGTGGCAGAATGGGTTTTAAAACACCGGAAACGTGCAGGTGCAGGCACAGGGAATTTCCCGGGTGCAGAATGCCTTTATCTGACGGTCGGTGTAAATGAAACAGTTTATGGAGTACTGGGGATCAGCATAGAAAAGAAGCAGCTGGAAAGTTTTGAAAAAAGTATCCTTCAGGCGATTATCGGCGAGTGTGCACTGGCACTGGAGAATGAACAGATTACCATTGAAAAAGAAAAAGCGGCAATTCTGGCAAAAAATGAACAGCTTCGCTCAAACCTTCTGCGGGCGATTTCACATGATCTGCGGACACCGCTGACCTCGATTTCCGGAAATGCGAGCAATCTGCTTTCCAATGCAGATTATTTTGACAAAGAGACGAAAAAGCAGCTGTATCTGGATATTTATGATGACTCTATGTGGCTGATCAATCTGATTGAAAATATGCTGTCCGTGACCAGACTGGAGGAAGGTCGGATGAATCTGAACATATCAGTAGAACTGGTGGATGATGTGATCCAGGAGGCACTTCGCCATGTAGACCGGAAAAAAGATGAACACACGATCACGGTTGAGCATGAGGACGAATTGCTTCTGGCCAGAATGGATTCCAGGCTGATCGTGCAGATGGTCATCAATCTGGTGGATAATGCGATCAAATATACGCAGAAGGGATCCCATATTGATATCAGGACAGGAAGAGAAGGGAAAAATGCCGTAATCTCAGTTGCAGATGACGGACCTGGAATTTCCGATGAAATGAAAGAACATATTTTTGAAACTTTTTATACCGGGACGAATAAGATTGCAGACAGCAGGAGAAGTCTTGGACTTGGACTTGCACTCTGCAAATCCATCGTAAATGTCCATGGAGGAGAAATCAAAGTTTCAGATGCACATCCACATGGAGCAGTTTTTCAGTTTACATTACCGGCAGGGGAGGTATATTTGTATGAACAAACCACGGATACTGGTTGTGGAAGATGATAATTCGGTGAAAAATCTGATCACAACAACTTTGAAAGCACATGATTATCATTTTCTGACGGCGGAGAATGGAGAAGTGGCGATCCTGGAAGCAGCGAGCCACAACCCGGAGATCATGCTGCTGGATCTTGGACTTCCGGATATAGACGGAATTGAAGTAATAAAAAGAGTGCGGACATGGTCGCAGATGCCGATCATCGTGATCAGTGCCAGAAGCGAAGATGTTGACAAGATCGAAGCACTCGATGCGGGAGCAGATGATTATCTGACGAAACCATTTTCAGTAGAAGAATTGCTTGCAAGGCTTCGTGTGACCAGACGCAGACTGCAGATGATGAAAAGTGACGCACTGAATCAGAGTGCAGTTTTTGTAAACGGAGATCTTCGCATTGATTATGCGGCGGGCTGTGTGTATCTTGGGGAAGAAGAGCTTCATCTGACACCGATCGAGTATAAATTGCTGTGTCTGCTGGCACAGAACGCAGGAAGAGTCCTGACCCATACCTTTATCATGGAAAATATCTGGGGCAGTAACTGGGAAAAGGACATTGCTTCGCTTCGGGTATTTATGGCGACACTGAGGCGGAAACTGGAAAAAAACCCACAGTCTCTTCAGTATATCCAGACGCATGTCGGCGTCGGATACCGTATGATGAAATTTGAAGAATCATCAGAAAATAAAAAGGGTGAATATTAAAACATCAGGATGGAGTCTCTTTTATCCTCTTCCAGCAAGAAGACTCCGACCTCTAAGGTGGGAGATGGCAAGTACAATGGAAAAGAAAACAGTATGCAGGGAGATCATCCCGGCATACTGTTTTTTTAACCAAATCAAGTAGCAAAGTGGATTGCGAATATTCGCTTTTTCTATTCTACAGAATTTCCTGTAAACGCTTCAGCAGATCGCCCTGCAGATAGTAGGTAGTCTCAAAATTCAGATAACGCATCGTCTGATCATCCCACAGGATTTTAATCTGCGGCGGGAATTCTTCGTCGCTTTCCCAGAACTGAAGCAGAACCGGGAAGAAAGAAAATGCCGGGATTTCTGCAGTGATATCAGCACCGGCAAGAGCTGGCTTTAAAATCCCGCCGATGGAAACACATGCTTTTTTGACGGCATCTACTTTGCCGGAAAAGAAGTCTGCATATTTCTGTGAAAAAATTTCGGCACTTGGGCTTGCACCGGCAGCAGCAAAATTTGCGATTGGAGTCCATTTGCCGCCAAGAGGGGGCAGTTCCGTTTCTTGACCGTGACAGAGCATATCGTAGATGGTCATGACTGTTTCATAAGAGCGACATTCTGCAAAACCATCCGATGTTTTTTCGAAAACAGTTCCGCTTGGGCGATCAATCTTGCAGGGCGTATTCAGATAAGTAAGATAAATATAATCTTTATCAAGATCCAGGTGAAATTTGGCAGAGAGGGCTTCCTGATCATATTTCAGGAAATGAGCTTTGCCGATATCCACCTGCTTTTCATAGTTTGAAATCATAAGATCCTCCTTTTCGAATAAAATATCATGATGCCAGGGTCAAAAGGTCTAAATCCACATGAGCTTGCTCATATCATTCATTGTAACATGGCCCGGCCGTTTTTTCCACAGCCAGAGAAAGGAATGGGCTTCTTATAGCAAAAACAGATTTTTTCCATGAAAGAAGATGACGTTTTTCTTGCATGAACAAGAGATACTGGTGTAGAATATAAAAGGTTTTTAAAGAATAAATTTGAAAATACAACAGAACAGGTACAGAAGAAATATGAAAGGAAAAAGAGTGATTGCAGCTATTCTGCTTGTGGGAATTTCAGTAGCCACCCTGGCAGGATGCAAAAATGAGGATATCAGTAAAAAAGAAACAGAAAAACCGGTCATCACATTGGGCAGTGACAGTTATCCACCATACAATTATCTGAATGAAGACGGAATCCCGACAGGGATTGATGTAGAACTGGCTACGGAAGCTTTTAAAAGAATGGGGTATCAGGTGGACGTTGTCCAGATCAACTGGGAGCAGAAAAAAGAGCTGGTGGAGAGCGGGGAGATCGATTGTATCATGGGCTGTTTTTCCATGGAAGGACGCCTTGACGACTACCGATGGGCCGGACCGTACATAGCAAGCCGTCAGGTGGTTGCTGTAAATGAGAACAGTGATATCTATAAACTGAGTGACCTGGAGGGAAAGAATCTGGCGGTTCAGTCTACAAGCAAACCGGAAGGTATCTTCCTGAACCGGACAGATGAGAGGATCCCAAAACTGGGAAATCTGATCAGCCTCGGGCACAGGGAACTGA
>NZ_JBKVNQ010000057.1:0-17106 GCF_046967715.1 Hominisplanchenecus sp. | reverse complement strand
GCCAGAATATTTCCGGTCATACCAAGTCCAACTGCGATACCGGCTGCGATCACGCGAAGAACGCCCCAGAAAATGGAATCTCCGATACCTGCCAGTGGTCCCATCAGACTGGATTTTACTGCGTTGATGGAATTTGCATCAAAATCTTTCTGCTCGCTGTTCTTTTTCTCCATGGAAGCAACCAGCCCCATGATAAAGGTCGAGCAGGTGATCGTGGTATTGAAGTAAGACATACTTCTTACCAGTGCTTCTTTTTTGCCTTCTTCATCATTTTTGTAGAATTTATTGATAAACGGCATCAGTGCGTAACAGAAGCCGGACGCACCCTGTTTTGCCGGGCTTACGGCTGCATATAAGGTAAAGGAACGCCAGAATGCCTTTTTTAACATTTTCCGTTCATCTGCCGGAATGGATTTTGTCAGATTACTCATGAGAAAAATTCCTCCTCTTCTTCATCAAATTCACTGGACTGGTTACCTGCCGGTGCAGCCACACGCTGCATAGACAGCTGATTGATCTTGTAGTCGTTCATGCCAATCGAGATGGCAACGATCACACCGATCACTGCGATTGCGATCAGCGGAAGGTTCATGTATGCAGAAAGGACAAATCCAAGGAAATAGAACATACAGATTTTCTTGTCCCACAGCATTTTCATCAGCATTGCCATGCCGACTGCCGGAAGAAGCCCGCCGCAGACAGTCAGTCCGTTCATAACCACATCCGGGATTGCATCCATCAGAGTACTGACTGCATCGGAACCGAACAGGATTCCAAGGAATGCAACCAGGGAATACAGTATCCAGTTGACCGCCCACAGTCCATAGTGCAGAAAAACGATCTGTTTTTCTTTTCCTTCTGCTGCCAGCTGGTCAAATTTCTTTGCAAACATACCAACCAGAAAGATGTACAGGAATGTTTTGATCTGAAGTCCCAAAATACCGATCGGCAAAGCCAGTGTCAGGGCAACTTCACTTCCCTTACCCAGCATGATTGCAAATGCCGTACCGACTGCTGTTGCAATTCCAGGTTCTGCCGCTGAAGCACCGCCGATATTTACAACTCCCATAAACACGGCTTCCAGTGAAGCACCGATCATAACGCCGGTTTTTACATCTCCCAGGAACAGACCAACCAAAGGTCCGATGACGATCGGTCGGTTTAACATCGTAAAACCAATCAATTCTGCACCGCCGACACAGATAAATACGGCCAGTGCCACTAAAAATGCATTTAACATAATCTCTTTCTCCTTTTCAATGATTTTAGGATCAAACGTCATCAACTACGATACCTACGGATTGTTCCGTGCTTTGCACTCTCACAATCCCTTGGTATCTTTTAACTTGTCCAGCACATCTTTGACAAGTTTCTGCTCATCATTCGGAACCTGCTGCATGCAGGTCTTTGGATCGATTGCCACCAGTTCTCTTAAGTTCTGCACTTCTTCGTCTGTCAGCATGATGGTCGGGGAAAGCAGCTGTTTTTCAGATACATCGATTCCGTCGAATCTTCCGGTGTTTCCGATGTTCAGAAATTCAATCTCACCTACCTGTCTGCGGATCTTCAGTGCATCCTTGACGGTTCTTGTCAGAACGAGGATCCTCATTTTTGATGCACGCGGATCATTCAGAACACGGATGGCTTCATCTACCGGTTTGATCAGTGCCTTGATGCCTCCCGGAACTGCCATTTTCAGTGCCATTTTCTGCGTGTCATCGTTTGCCGCATCATCATTTGCCACCACGATCCCTTGTACACGCAACTGTTTGGTCCAGGTCATCGCCACCTGTCCGTGGATCAGACGGTCATCTACACGCAGTGCGGAAATCTTTGCTGTTGAATTTTCATAGTTTGCAGGCTGTGCGGCTTTTTTCTCCTGAACCGCAGCCGCTTTCTTCTGACTCTGTGCCGCTGCATCTGCTTCCTTTTTCGGTTTTGCATGCATCTGCACCATCTGAAGTTCTCCTCTTGCTTCCTCAATGTAAGTTTCGATCTCTTCTTCGCTCACATCATCATCCGCAAGCATGACCTGCATCAGTACCGGGAGATTTGTTCCGGTCACCAGTGTGACGTTGTCCTGCTTTGCGTACTCCATCAGCTTCTGGTTTACGCTTCCTCCCATCAGGTCGGTAAACACGATGATGCGGTCTTCTTTATGCTTCTCAAAAAATTCTTTAAACTGCTCTTCCACATTGTCTTCCGGTGTTACATAAGCATCAATCGTCGTGATCTCTGTCAGCTGACCGACGATCAGCTCGGCCGTGTAACGGATTCCGGAGGCCATTTTTCCATGTGTGGCAATCAAAATCTGTTTCATGTGATCCTCCTTTGAAGTGTCTGTTCTGCGTCATATTTCGTTAGGTTATGTACATAACTTCTATGTACACACTATAGCATTTGTCGTTTTGTCTGTAAATAGGTTATGTAGATAACCGTCTTTTTGTATAAGTTCAGATGGGGGATTTTTGTGCATTTTGATAGATTATGAAAGGATTTATTGAAAAAGGGAAGGTTCGTATAATAAAAACGCCCTGATTTTGGAAAACAAATGCTCTGACACGCTGCGTTTCCTGTTCGGTGTCCTCTGGCAAGCCAGGAACCTTTGTCAATGTGCAAAATGAACAATTCCCCAGTAGGTACTATCTGATGTACCGCTGCCAATGTGAGGTAGCGAGAGCGTGCCTTCGGGGAATTCGTTCATTTGCACATTTTCATTTTTTTGTGTGGATGTCATTTTTCTTTATCACGCAAAATCAAACAATATTGCTGAATCTTGCTTTTCAGTCTCTCTCCACCGACTTCCTTTTCACCAGTGTCACGGACAGTTCTACTTCCCGCTGCGGATATTCTTCGCCTTCTTCGATCCATTTCAGAAGGATTTCCACTGCTTTCTGTGCTTTTTTCTGCACGTCCTGCTTTATGGTGGTAAGTCTCGGTGTGGAGTACTGTGCATAGCTGATATCGTCATAGCCTGCCACGCCGATCTGCTGCGGCACGGCTACTTTTTTGTCGGCACAGAAGCGGATCGCTTCCAGTGCATACATATCGGAGAGGAAAAACAGTGCCGTTCCCGGCAATCTTCTCTGTACCAGCCAGTCGTAACTTGCTTTTCGTTTTTCATAGTTCATGCCAAGTGCCACAAACTGCAGTTTCTGACCTTCTGCCGCACACTCCTGCATGGCTCTCTGTGCACCGACATAACGCAGATGATCGACACCGTTGTCTCTTCCGGCACAGACTTTGATGTGCTCATATCCGCATTCCAGCAGATATTTCACCATCTGATAGCCGCCACTTTCGTCATCCAGACCGATATTGACCAGATGGCTGTCTTTGGCTGCGTTTCCGTAGGCATCGATCGACACGATCGGTTTTTTGATCAGCTGATAGATTTTTTCACAGTTGTGTCGGCTGAAGGAGATGGCGATCACGCCGTCCACATCCCAGCCTGCCACCATCTGAAAAATCTCTTCGATGTCTTTTGTGGAATACAGCATCAGGTAATAGCCCTGTTTCTGCACATATTCTTCGATAAATCCGATGATTTTCCCGTAAAATGGATCTCCGAGAATGGAATCTTTGAATTCTTTATGATAGTTAATGACAACTGCGATCAGCTGAGACTTCTCGTTATTCAGCACTCGCAGTCCTCTTTTCTGCACGTAACCAACTTCTTTGATCAGTGCTTCGATCTTCTGGATCGTCGCAGGTGATACTTTTTTTGTTTTCCCGTGAATGACGTTGGAAACGGTTGTGGTACTGACACCTGCCTTTTCTGCTATTTCTTTGATTGTTGCCAAAAATATTCTCCTAATTATTCGAGCCCCCGCAGAACCTTGCGTACCGCAGCATAGGAAAATCCTTTTCTCATAAAAAACGCATAGTATTTCTGCTGTTCTTCCGCTGTTGGATTCTCCAGGTTCATGCGTTTCTTTTTCGCAAGTGCGAGGATCGTTTCTTCTTCGCTGTTTCCTTCTGCCTGTTCGTATGCCGCTTCAATATCTTCTGAAGAAACGCCTTTTGCTTTTAACTCCTGTACGATCTGGCGTTTGCTCTTTGTCTGGCTGCGGCTCTCGATATAGTATCCGGCATAACGTACATCATCGATATAGTGGAAGCTTCGCACATACTCGATAGCGATATCTTCGATCTCTTTCGGGTATCCTCCCTGACGGAGCTTTGTTCTCAGCTGCCATTCGGTCTTATCTGCACTTTTTAAGATATTCATGCAACGCAGCCTGGCCCGTTTGGGCAGGATCTCCTGCATGATCTCTGCATATGCCTGCTCTGAAAGGGATTCCCCTTCACGGATCCCCATCCGGTAAGCCTCATTCCGATACAGGACAAAAGCTTTTTCTCCGTCTAAAAAGACCTGCACTCTCGTCTTGCCGACCGGCTCTAATGCAGTGACGATCATGCTTCATCCCCGCTGCCGTCCGGATCTGCTGCCGGAGTTTCTTCTTTTACGGCATCCTTTTTCGCAGTACTGCTCTTTGTTGCTTTTTTGTCTTCTTTTTCATCATCTGCGGCTGCCGCACCGTCAAATCCATACTTTTCACGCACCAGTTTTTCGATCTCTGCCATCGTCTCTGGATTGTTCTTCAGATAAATCTTGGCATTCTCACGGCCCTGTCCGATCTTGATGCCGTTATAGGCAAACCATGCCCCGCTCTTGTTTACAATCTCATTTTTCACTGCCAGATCAAGGATGTCACCTTCTCTTGAGATGCCCTGACCGAACATGATATCAAACTCTGCCTCTTTAAATGGCGGTGCGATCTTGTTCTTGACGATTTTGACACGCACACGGTTGCCGACGATCTCGCCGCCCTGTTTGAGTGTCTCGATACGGCGTACATCCATACGGATGGAAGAGTAAAACTTCAGTGCACGGCCACCGGTTGTAACCTCCGGATTGCCGAACATGACACCGACTTTTTCACGCAGCTGGTTGATAAAGATCACGGTACAGCTGGATTTGCCGATGATACCGGTCAGTTTACGAAGTGCCTGAGACATCAGTCTTGCATGCAGACCTACGTGAGAATCTCCCATATCGCCCTCGATCTCTGTTTTTGGCACCAGTGCTGCCACAGAGTCCACGATGATAATGTCCACTGCTCCGGAACGCACCATGGTCTCTGCGATCTCAAGCCCCTGCTCACCGTTATCCGGCTGTGAAATGTAAAGATTATCAATGTCTACGCCGATATTCTTTGCATAGACCGGATCCAGTGCATGCTCTGCATCGATAAATCCTGCGATACCGCCGCGTTTCTGGACTTCTGCTACCATATGCAGTGCTACGGTCGTCTTACCACTGGACTCCGGTCCGTAGATCTCCACGATCCTTCCTTTTGGAACACCGCCAAGTCCCAGTGCCACATCCAGGCTCAGAGAGCCGGTCGGAACGGTCTCCACGTTCATATGGTTTCCGGAATCACCCAGTTTCATAATGGCACCTTTTCCGAAATCTTTCTCAATTTTTGTGATAGCCGCTTCCAGTGCCTTGATCTTATCATCCTGTCCCATTTTAATATCCTCCTTAATCTTCTATTTGCTCTATATTGTTCCACTTGTCTTCCCGTATCAGGTAAATATCTGCAAAACTGACACGAATCGCCTGCCAAGTCTCACATGTGTTCGACTTGAAAATACTCAACTGTACTGACCACAAGCGTATACTTTCGATACAGATTATACCAATCTGATACCTGGTTTCTGTAATGCCAATGGTTTTCTCGTTTCTTCTGTGCACCTTTGCAATACGCAAAAGGGCTTGATTACGAACTTATGTTCGTTCTCTCCCCATATTAATATATATTTTTGAAAATGTCAACCAAAAAGCGTGTCCATGCTTGGAAATTTGCAGCAGAAGTGCTGCCTGCTGTTTATCGAATTCAAGAATGCCAGAGTCGGAAGTCACCTCACATCTGATGTCATTCTTCTCTGAGTGAAATGAAATGTCAAAAGGAAGGACAAAATTATCCTTCCTTTATTATAGTTTACTCTTTACTTATTGTCAATTTATTTCTCGTTCTGTTTTCTCTTTTCTGCGATTTCGCCGCGTTTTTTGTAGATGCTGTGTGCCGGGATCACTTCACGCACAGAGGAAAGCGGATAGATATTGCTGTCCGGTCCGACTACGGTTCCCGGATTTAAGATGGAGCCGCATCCTACCTCTACGTTATCGCCGATCATGGCACCGAATTTTTTCAGTCCGGTCTCGATGCGATTGCCTTTGTCATCTTTTACCACCACCAGTTTTTTATCGGATTTGACATTGGATGTGATCGAACCGGCTCCCATATGTGCCTTGTATCCAAGAATGGAATCACCGACATAATTGTAATGCGGAACCTGTACTTTGTTGAACAGGACCACATTTTTCAGTTCGGTGGAGTTGCCGACAACGGCTCCTTCACCTACGATCGCATTGCCGCGGATGAATGCACAGTGGCGTACTTCTGCTTCTTTTCCGATGATTGCCGGTCCGTGAATGTAAGCGGTCGGTGCTACGGTTGCGGATTTTGCGATCCAGATGTCTTCCCCGCGTTTTTCGTATTCTTCTTCGCTTAAGGTCGCTCCCAGTTTTTTGATAAAATCGCTGATCTTCGGAAGTACTTCCCACGGATAAACGGCTCCTTCAAACAGATCTTTTGCAATCGTTTCCTCGAGATTATAGAGATTTTTGATTTTACATGTTTCCATCTTTCTTACCTCCTGTTAGTCGCTTCTGCGGCTTTTGCTGTTTTTTATAGAAAACTGCCGATTCGTCAAATAGTTTCCGCAAAGCATAGGAACTATTGCTGCCAAGTACGGCATCGGTTCTTCTTTTTATAAAGCCCTCTAACTTTTCCATATATTCTTCGGAAGTGATCGTGCCCTCCGCCACATAGGTGAGCCCTTTTTCCCAGCTTGCCGTAAGCTCCGGGTTTAACAGAGAACGGATTGAATTGTTCACCACATCAAAGATCATCTCCCCCAGGTGTGTCGGTGTCAGAACCTGCGTTTTTTTATTCAGGGCAATGTATTTGTTTGCCTGAAGCTTCTTCAGAATCTCTGCCCTGGTTGCACTCGTTCCGATGCCGCTTCCTTTGATCTGGGCACGCAGTTCTTCATCCTCGATCAGCTGACCGGCATTCTCCATTGCCAGAATCATCGAACCGGATGTATAGCGTTTCGGCGGTGAAGTTTCGCCTTCTTTGATGGAAAAGCCCTTCACCGGAAGTATATCACCTTTTTTGCATTTCTGCAGTGCTTGAAGCAGATTTTCGTCACATTTCACATCTTCTGTATCGTCTTTTTTCTTATTTTCTTCCGGCATGCCTGCCACTTTAAGGTATCCTTCGGACAGAAGCAGACGGAAACTTGAGAAAAAGGACTCCTGCTGTACTTTTGAAACCAGTGTCGTTTTCTGGTAAATGGCCGGCGGATAAAAAATACTGAGGAACCTTCTTGCAATCAGCTCATAAACCTTTACCGAAAGGGCACTTACGCTCCGCAGTGCCAAAAGTCCCTGCCCGGTCGGGATGATCGCATAATGGTCGGTGATCTGTTTGTCATTGACGTAACGTGTCGATGCAATCTTTTTCCAGGCCGTGCCTTCTAAAACTTCCGCCGCATAAGACTGCACGTTTGCAAACCCGGAAAGTCCGCGGATATTTTTGTGGATCTCTTTTGCTACTGCCGTTGACAGCACTCGGGCGTCCGTTCTCGGATAAGTGACCAGCTTTTTCTCGTAGAGTTCCTGGACAATCTTTAAGGTCTCGTCCGGGCTGATTTTGTAACGCTTCGAGCAGTCATTCTGAAGTTCCGCCAGGTTATAAAGCAGCGGCGGATTTTTGTTTTCTTTTTTGCTTTCCAGCTTTTCGATCACAGCCTGCACCGGCTTTGGATTGCTCAGCTTCTCTATCAGCTCTTTTGCATCTTCTTTATGCGAAAATCCATTCTCTTTGTAGAGCTTCGGAGACTGGAAATAAGCGGAACCTTTGACGGCACGGAACTCGCCTTCGATCGTGCTTTCACCGCATACCATGGAAGACAGTACACGGTAGAACGGCATTTTCACAAACTGACGGATTTCACGTTCCCTTCTGACGATCATGCCAAGCACACAGGTCATCACACGTCCGACTGATATCACCGTGTATCTTGTTCCCATGCAGCTTGAAATGGACTGCCCGTATTTCAGACTTAAAAGTCTGGAAAAATTGATGCCCATCAGATAATCCTCTTTTGCACGCAGATAAGCGGCACTTGCAAGATTATCGTATGCGGAAAGATCTTTTGCTGTCGCAATCCCGTGCAGGATTTCTTCTTCTGTCTGAGAATCGATCCACACACGCAGCCTTTTCTTGCCCTGAACATGTGCTTCCTGCTCCACCAGGCGGTAAATATATTCTCCTTCCCGTCCGGAGTCGGTACAGACATAGATCACATCAATATCTTTTCGATTTAAAAGAGTGCTGACCACTTTGAACTGCTTTTTCGTCGCCGGAATCACTTCGTAAAGAAAGTTCTCCGGCAGAAACGGAAGCGTCGCAAGGCTCCATTTTTTATAAGAAGCATCGTAAACTTCCGGGTAGCTCATCGTCACCAGATGTCCGACACACCAGGTCACAACGGCCTCTTCCCCCTCCAGATAGCCATCTTTCCTTGCCGCCCGGATCTTCAACGCTTTCGCAAATTCCTGTGCAACACTCGGTTTTTCTGCTATGTATAATTTTTTCAATTATTTACTCCTCTTTTAAAGCGGCAGATCCCGCTTCTCAAATATTCGCATGGAAAGCCAGTAAAGCAGAACGCCCGCCAGGATCAGTACCGGATATTTCCATATAAAAAACATGCCCCCGTCGATCACATCGTCCGCCAGATACATGGAGAAGATCGTCACATATTTCAGATATCCGAAAATCCCCCCAAGCGAAGCGAGCATTTTCAGAATATAAAATAACAGTACGATCCCTGTCGTGATCATCACTGCCAGTGCTTTCTCATCGCACATTGCAGATATCACAAACAGCAGGCCCCCAAGGCAGAAATGCAGGCAGAATCCGCCAAGGCACATCAGTAAGAACTCGGAAATCACAAAATACGATCCGCAAAAGGCCAGGCCGCACACTATTCCGACCAGACAATTTACAAAAAACAATGCAAACAGGGCAAATGTAAAAGAATAAATCTGAGTAAACAAAAGCTTTTCACGCTCTACAGGTGCCGACAGAATCCAGGCAAAAGCACCGCTTTCCAGTTTGCCTGCAACGAAAGATGCCGCCACCGGGATACTGACTACAAATGGTACCAGTGTAAAGATATTCTCCCAGAAATAGCCTCCCAAAATGCCACTTAAAGACAGTCCGTAATTGCCTGCCCCAAGTGCTGTCTGAACTGCGGACGGCAGCCCGGAAAATAAAAGGGTCACACCGGCTTTTCCATCTGGTGCGTATGTCCCCAACAGTAGAAACAGATAAAGTAGCAGTACAGCGGTGACGATGCCCCACAACCAGATATGTTCTCTGAAATTTTTCTTCAGTATTGGAATATTAATCACTCAGGTCACCTCCATACAGATAGGTAAAGGTCTCTTCCAACGTCTGCGGAATGCTCTCCATGGTCAGCACTTTATACCCTGACAGCACTTTGATAAAATTCTGCAGTTCTCCGGAAAGCGAGACGGTAAGCTGAGTCGCATTTTTATTTAAAACATCAAATCCTGACTCTCTGACAAAACGGACTGCTTCCAGCTCACTTCGAAATCCGATGCAGAATACCTTTCTGGAGGCCTCACGGATCACGGAAACATCATCCAGGTTGACCAGCATGCCACGCCGCAAGATCCCGATGCGGTCACAGAGCCGCTCCGCCGTCACAAAACTTCCGGTAGCGATCAGGATCGTCTTTCCCCTGCTTTTTTCTTCTAGGATCAGGTTCATGAACTGCACTTTTGCCTTTTCGCCAAGATCACTCTCCGGTTCATCGAGCAGAAGCACCTCCGGATCATGAAGAAATACACCGGCGATCGCCAGCTTTTTTTTCTCTTCCTGATTCAGATCACGGATCTTTTTTGAAGTGTCCAGCTCAAATGCATCTGCTGTGCGGATCGCTTTTTCCAGGCTTTTTCTGTTTCTTAAATCTGCCAGAAAGCGAAAAAACTGAAGACCGGTCATCGACTCCGGCAGTGTGATCTTCTGCGGCAGATATCCGGTAAAATTCTTAATACCGGTACTTTGTTTCCAGCAATGTTTGGCGTTGATCGTGCAGCGCCCCCCGGAAAGGTTTGAAAATCCCATCAAAATCTGCAGAAGTGTCGTCTTGCCGGCACCTTCCATCCCCAGCAGTCCAAACGTCTCCTGATCCTGTACTTCAAAAGAAAGATCAAAAACACCTTTATTGCTGCCATAATCCTTTGTTACGTTTTTTATCCTTATCATTTACCCAAACCCACCTGTAAAAATTCGAAATGTCATATTTATGATGCCAGGGTCAAAAGGTCTAAATCCACATGAGCTTGCTCATAGGTGGATGAAAGACCTTGGGACCCCAACATCCTATCTATTATTAAGAATGTCTCTGACATTCTTGCTGCGTTCCTGAATATTGTACAAAATGGCAAACAAAAATGCAAGAGCAAAAAGAGATGCCGGCGTTTCTTTTCGCTGACATCTCTTTGAGCCTGTTTTTTAAACCGTTTTTCTTTATTTCTTTGTGATATATCCTTTTGCTGTCAGTGTCTCAGCACACAGAACGGCTCCGCCTGCTGCTCCTCTGACGGTGTTATGGGACAGTCCCACGAATTTCCAGTCATAAACTTTATCTTCTCTTAAGCGGCCAACCGATACGCCCATGCCGTTTTCGTAGTTGACATCCAGTTTTACCTGCGGACGGTTGTCTTCTTCCATGTACTGGATGAACTGCTTCGGTGCACTTGGCAGATCCAGTTCCTGAGGAAGTCCTTTGAAGTTCACCAGTTTTTCGATCAGCTGTTCTTTGGTCGGTTTCTTTTTGAACTTAACGAAAACTGCTGCGGTATGTCCGTTCAGAACCGGAACACGGATGCACTGGCAGGTGATAACCGGGCTCTGTGCCGGAACGATCACGCCGTCTTTCACTTCGCCCCACAGACGAAGCGGCTCCATCTCGCTCTTTTCTTCTTCGCCGCCGATGTACGGGATGATGTTCTCTACCATCTCCGGCCAGTCTTTGAAAGTCTTGCCTGCTCCGGAGATTGCCTGGTAAGTGGTAGCTACGACTTCGTATGGCTCAAACTCTTTCCATGCAGTCAGTACCGGTGCATAACTCTGGATAGAGCAGTTCGGTTTTACTGCTACAAAACCTTTCTTGGTTCCCAGACGTTTTTTCTGAGATTCGATCACATCGAAATGCTGTGGATTGATTTCCGGAACAACCATCGGTACATCCGGTGTCCAGCGATGTGCACTGTTGTTGGAAACAACCGGTGTCTCGGTCTTTGCATATTCTTCTTCGATTGCTTTGATCTCATCTTTTGACATATCAACGGCTGAAAATACGAAGTCTACGTTTGATGCAACTTTTTCTACTTCGTTTACATTCATGACAACGATCTTCTTTACAGCTTCCGGCATCGGAGTGTCCATTTTCCATCTTCCGCCGACTGCTTCTTCATATGTCTTTCCTGCACTTCTCGGGCTTGCTGCCAGTGTGGTCACTTCAAACCACGGATGATTCTCAAGAAGAGAGATAAAACGCTGACCTACCATTCCGGTTGCTCCAAGGATACCGACTTTTAATTTCTGTTCCATTTTTCAAATCCTCATTTCGTAATATATTTACAACGGACAATTTATCGTTCGTGTATTTTGTGTGCGGACATTTGTCTTTACTCGAACTATCCTATCCTATTTCAGCAAAAAAATCAAGCGGTTTTTATAAATTTTCTGCTTCTTCCAGGTATTTTTTTTCGAGCATGATGACTTTTTTCATGGCTTCTGCCCCAGGAGCACCGATCGTCAGACGTTTTTCCACGCAGGTTTTCAGGGAGATTGCCTCGTAAATATCTTCTTCAAAGACCGGGCTGATCTCTTTGTACTCTTCCAGTGTCAGGTCATCCAGGGCAATGCCTCTGTCAATGCACAGAAGTACCAGACGGCCTACAATACCGTGTGCGTCACGGAACGGTACGCCATGGTTTACCAGATAATCTGCGGCATCGGTCGCATTGGTGAAACCGTTTTTTGCACTCTTTTCCATGACATCTTTGCGGAAGCTCATCGTAGAAACCATGCCGGTAAACAGGGCAATACAGCCCTTTACGGTGTCGATCGCATCAAAGGTCAGCTCTTTGTCTTCCTGCATGTCTTTGTTGTATGCCAGCGGGATGCCTTTCATCGTGGTCAGCATGGAGGTCAGTGCTCCGTAAACACGGCCGGTCTTTCCTCTTACCAGCTCTGCGATATCCGGGTTTTTCTTCTGCGGCATGATGCTGCTGCCGGTGCTGTAAGCGTCATCGATCTCCACAAAGCGGTATTCATTGGAATTCCACAGGATGATCTCCTCGCAGAAACGGCTCAGATGCATCATAATCGTTGACATGGCAGAGAGCAGCTCGATCAGGTAGTCACGGTCGGATACGGAATCCATGCTGTTTAAGGTTGGTCCGTCAAATCCAAGCAGCTGTGCCGTCATCTCACGATCCAGAGGATACGTTGTGCCTGCCAGTGCACCGCTTCCAAGCGGGCAGAGATTCATTCTCTTATAAATATCAGCCAGTCTCTGTCTGTCACGTTTGAACATTTCAAAATAAGCCCCGAAATGATGTGCCAGCGTGATTGGCTGTGCTTTCTGCAGGTGGGTAAATCCCGGCATATAAGTCTCAATATTTTCTTCCATAATGCCAAGCAGTGTCTCAAGAAGTTTTTTCAGCAGTTTGTCGATCTCACCGATCTCATCTCTTGTATAAAGCTTCATATCCAGTGCAACCTGGTCATTGCGGCTGCGTCCGGTGTGCAGCTTTTTGCCGGCATCGCCGATGCGGTCGATCAGATTTGCCTCCACAAAGCTGTGGATATCTTCGTATTTGTCTGTGATCTTAAGTGTTCCGCTCTCAACATCACGCAGAATGCCATCCAGGCCTTCCAGGATCTGATCACGCTCTGCCTCAGTCAGAATGCCCTGTGCTGCCAGCATTTTCACATGTGCCTTGCTTCCTGTGATATCCTGTTTGTAAAATTTCTGATCAAACGATATGGATGCATTAAAATTATAAACCAGCTGATCGGTCTCTTTGGTGAAACGTCCACCCCATAACTGTGCCATAGTAATTCCTCATTTCTTATAAAATATAGTGGATAGAAAGGGCAGAACCCATCTGCCCCAGATTATTTCCGGCAAAATTCCTGATTTTATGCCGAATCCTGTAGTTCAGTGTATCACAGGCGACTTTTCCTGGCAAGAAAAAACGGCGGATCACTCAAACTCCGCCGTCTTTCCCTGTTGCTATATAGTAAGAGGTTTCTTACTTACTTTTTAATCTTTACTGCCTTCTTTGATTGATTGTGATGCTATTATATCTAATTTCCGTTCACGAAACCACTCATTTTCCGACATAAATTGTTCATTTTCCGTCCTGTGTGTTCATATTATGTTCATCTTTTTCAGCCATTCATCTGGTTCAATAGCTGCTACTGTTTATGTTTTGTGATCTCGAACACGATAAAAAAGTGGGAGGACGCCTTCCGGCATCCTCCCGAGTGTGTTTCAAGTCTTTGGATAAGTTTATCTTATTTAACTGTTACAGTCTTCTTTGCAGAGTACTTGGTGTAAACTTTCTGACCGTTGATGGTCTTGTAAGCTCTTACACGTACATAGTATTTGCTGCCTTTGCTCAGTCTCTTCAGAGTAACATTCAGTTTCTTTGTATTTGCTTTCTTAGCACTCTTGAAGTTTGCTTTCTTGGAGTACTGTACCTGATAGCCGTCTGCACCTTTTACTTTTTTCACTTTGACAACTGCAGCTTTGCTCTTTCCGGTTACTTTCTTAACGGTTGCTTTTTTCGCTTTAAATGCATTCTTTTCAAGTTTTGCATTTGCGGATGCTGCTTCTGCTTTTGCTGCATCTGCCTCTGCTTTTGCTGCTTTTGCTGCAGCTTCTGCTTCTGCTTTTGCTTTTTCTGCTGCTGCGATCTGAGCTTTTACAGCTGCATCTTCTTTTGATTCATAGCCTAAGTCATCCAGAACTTTCTGTGCTTTGTTCTTTGTCAGGATTGCCTTTGCCTGTTTTGCTTCTGCTGCTGTCACTGCATCATCACTTGTTGCCAGTTTGTCCAGCATGTTTTCAAATACTGCACTCTTTGCGATAACATTCAGCATATTGACTGCGGATTTCTGCAGGTCACCAAGTCTTAATGTCTTGTCTGTATTCAGTGCTGTCAGCATATTCTTTACGTTTCCGCCAGGCATCTCACAGTCATTTCCTGCCCACATCAGCAGTCCCTGTACGTTTTTGCCTTTGTTTGCACCATTGACACGGCTTACAGAATACCAGTCTGTCATTACAAATCCTTCAAATCCCCATTCATCTCTTAACATCGTTGTCAGCAGACCATAGTTTTCAAAGGTCGGATAACCGTTTACCATGTTGTAGGAGCTCATGATGTAATCTGGCTGAGCTTCTTCTACGCCGATTTCAAAGCCTTTCAGGTAGATCTCTCTTGCTGCTCTCTCAGATACAACAGAGTTGCTTCCCATACGCTGCTGTTCCTGGTTGTTGAATGCGAAATGTTTCAGAGTAACACCGATTCCGGAGTATGTTCCGTCTGCTTTTGTCTGAACACCTTTTGTCTCAGCGGCAGCTGCTTCACCGGAGATCAGCGGATCTTCTGAGTAGTACTCAAAGTTACGTCCACAAAGCGGGTTTCTGTGGATGTTCATGCCCGGTGCAAGCCAAGATGTAACGCCATATTCCAGCATTTCTGTACCAACTGCACGGCCTACTTCTTCAATGACAGCCGGATCCCATGCCTGTGCAAGCAGAGTACCGATCGGCATTGCTGTACAGTACTGATAGTATTTGGTGTTATCGGTTGTATACAGTTTTTCGCCATCTGCAAGAAGTTTTTTGAACTCTGTCTCATTTGCAATTGCTTTTTCTGTATAATTCATGCCGCTCCAGCTGTATGTTCCTGTATAGTAAGTCTGGTTTGCATCAAATGTCGCATCTGCACCGACCAGTTCGTACTGGATGTACTCTTTTGTGATACGGATACCTGCAGGTCCATCGGAAAGTACGATGTTCGGGATGTATCTGGAGTTGTACAGATTGCTTGTTGTCTCACCGGCTGCTCCATATACGGAATCTGCCTGAGAACCGATGACTGCTGAGCTTGAAGATCCTGCTGACAGTCCGTCGTAAGTACCGCCTTCTACCAGGTCAGCCAACTCTGTGCTGCTCATGTTTGCTACCAGTTCTTCCATGGTAAGTTTGCCGTTCACAACATCTACCAGAGTTGCATCTTTTGCTGCTTTTACGGTTTTCTTTGTCTCTTTGTCCAAATCTGCATTCTTGCTGTATGCATTAGAATCAGAATCTTTATCCTCACTTATGTAGGAAGTTACTTTTCCGTCTGTGTACGCATGCGTTTCTGTTTTTCCAAAGCTGGAAGCCGCAAGACTCAAGGATGCTTTTGCTGCACTCAAACCTTCTGCGGTTGGTGTAATGCCTGTGCCGTATCCTGTGGATTTCTCATCCAGGATATTCATCTTGTAAGCTCCGCCTTCTGCTACCACATGATCAGCGGTGTAAGTACCTGTCTGCATTTTATCTTTTGTCATTCCCAGAGCATTTTCTGCTTTTTCGGTAACAACATCTTTGTCCAGTTTGATATCAGCTGCCTCTACGGTATTTCTGGAGCTGTTGCCCACACGAATCTTGTAGGTTCCGTCTTCCAGTACATACTGTTCATTGTTTTCATCGTAGCTTGCCATCTCATCGGTGTCAAAGGAAAGCGTTACTTCTTTGGTTTCACCTGCTTTTACTTCGACTTTCTGGTATGCTGCCAGTTCCTGATACGGCTTGTCCAGGCTGCCTTCCGGTGCGGAGAAATAAACTTCTACAACTTCTTTACCGGTAACTTTTCCTGTATTTTTAACTTCTGCTACTACGCTGACATTTTCTGCATCTGCTTTTACTGTTTTTACTTTAATGTCAAAATCCGTATAGGATTCGCCGTAACCGAATTCATAAGCTACTTTCTTTCCAAAGGTATCGAAGAAACGGTAGCCTACATAGATATCATCGTTGTAAACTTCTTCTGCGGTTGCTGCAGTATTTGCTGCATTGCTTTCTTCTGTGGTCTCTCCGTCTTTATGTACGGCGTCATTCCATGAGAATGCTGCAGATGATGGATAATCATTATAATCAACTGCCCAGGTATCGGTCAGTTTACCGGATGGATTTACTTCACCGTTCAGGATCTGAACCAGGGCACGTCCTCCGTTCATACCTGCCTGTGACATCAGTACCAGAGAATCCAGTCCTTCGATCTTGCTGCGGTTCAGGGAATCATTTGCTGCGTATCCGCCTTTGCCGTTGAAGAAGTTGGTATCAACAATACCGCCTGTATTGAGGACAACAACTACATTTTTAAATTTCTGACCCAGTAATTTCAGGTTGGCTGCTTCGTTGTCTGTCAGATAATAATCGCCTTTTTCTGCTTTACGGTCAGCACCTTCGCCTGAGTTACGTGCCAGCACATAGATTGCGGTGTCTGTTTTTCCGGCTGCAGCAGTTACATCTGCTTCTGCATAAGCTTCTTCTTTATATACGAAGCTGCTGAACATACCGCCGCCTCCTGCTTCTGATTCTGCTTTTTCATATGCTGTGTTCTGAGCCGTCAGGAAATCCTGGTTTACCACATCGTATCCGGCATCTTCAAAGCCCTGTTCTACCGTAATGTTTGCACCGTCCTTCAGATAAACATCACCGGATCCGGTACCGCCTTTGATCGTCTTATAGGAACCTACACCAAACAGTGCTACTTTCGTTCCTTTTGTCTGGGCGATCGGCAGGGAGTTATTGTTGTTCTCCAGAAGAACCATACCCTGTGTAGCTGCCTTCTGGGATATT
>NZ_JBKVNQ010000056.1:0-17705 GCF_046967715.1 Hominisplanchenecus sp. | reverse complement strand
TATCTGTTCGCACTTCCGGTACATCGCAGGTATATTGCACTCCCACTAAGACAAAAAATGCACTCACATCTGTCTCTCGATGCAAGTGCACTTCCTGTCTTAAAAATTTCGTATTGGCTTTTATTTCTTTTTCTTTCTGGACCATACATATCCGCCAATCAGCACGATCAGTGCGATCACTGCGATGATAAGTGGTCTTAAAACATTGGTGTTATCTCCTGTTTTTGCGGATGTAACCGTGCTGCTTCCGCTCTGGGTTCCCGCAGTACTGCTGCTTCCGGAAGATGTTCCGCCTGAGGTGCTGCTGCCACCGGAGGTATTGCTGTTTCCAGAAGGTGCCTCGGTCTGGATACCGGAGCCGCCCTGGTTATCCGATCCACTTCCGTTTCCGTTGTTTCCATTATTGGATGCTGTCTCGGTCTGTGGTTCTGTGGAGGAATCATTTCCGCCATTGTTGTTTCCGTTATTGTTACTCTTGCTTCCCACCGCTGCGTTCAGCGGTACATCGGTCACGGCAACGGCTGCATTGTTATTCTGCAGTTCTTCCGTTTTTGCGGAAACCGTTACGCTGTCACCGTCTTTAAGCGAATCCTGTACCTGGAAAGTCATTTCAAAAAGTGTTCCGTTTGTATCCAGTTCTGTAGAGGATGCAAATACAAACACTGCTTCTCCTTCGGATTTATTGCCACTGACCGGATCGTTGATGTCGGTCAGAACGCCATTCATCATGGAGCCTGCTTCCGTTGATACCAGCTTCAGCTGTGAGCTGTCATACGTCACACGGATCTTGCCGTTTGTAATTTTCGTATCGCCGCTGATATCAAGGGTAACTTTCCACGCATCACTTCCTGCCTGAAGTGTGTCACCGTTTACCGTTACGGTTGCCCCCTCAGCTGCGAATACATTCTGATGCAGGCACAGGATTGCTGCTGCAAACAGCATCATCGCACATAATACTTTTTTCATGGTTTGTTTTGCCTCCTCTGGACTGCATTATTTTATACGGACAGCTTTTTTATAGCCGAATTTTCCGTAATGTTTCTTACCGTCAATGATCTTGTAGGAACGGATTCTTACATAATATTTTGCTCTGCCCTTTCCTTTTACCTTGACTGTCTTTTTCACTTTTGTGTTTTTCTTGATGTTGACGGTCTTTACTTTCCTGGTAAACTGTTTGTCGCGTGCGATCTTGATCTGGTAGCCGTCTGCCTGTTTCTTTTTGGACCAGCGAAGGGATACTTTCTTTCTGGAATCTGAAACTGCTTTTTTGATCCTTGGCGGTCTCGGTGCTATGTAGAAGGTCATCGTCTTGCTTCCTTCGTATTCTCCGATACCTTTGATCGTAACGCTTGCTTTTCCGATCTTTTTATTCTTTTTGTAAGTCAGTGCATAATCTTTGGCTTCTGTCAGTGTTTTTCCCTGATACTGGATCGTCACACCCGGACGAACGGCTCTTCCTGTGTAAGTCTGATCTTCGATTTCGGCGATCTGTGTATCATTCAGGCTGATCTTCTTTTCCGGTGTTGGTGTCGGCTCAATCTTGTCGATCACTTCGCTTCTGTACTGAAGATCTTTGATGCTGACATTAATATCCGATCCGCTTGTTTTGTTCCACTCTTCTGCTTTCAGGTTCAGACCTGTATCTTTGAGATCAAGTTTCTCACTTGCGGAGAATGTCATGGTCACCAGATTGCCGCTGACTTCCTGCTCTCTGGAAGAAGCAAATACAAACACGATCTCACCTTCTGCTTTGTTTCCGTCGATCGGATCGTTGATAACCGTCTGGAAATTACCTTTTTTCAGTCCATCTCCTGCCTCTGTCTTTACCAGATGCAGTTTGTCGGCTGCGTATGTAATCCTTAATTTTCCGTTGCTGATCTTGCCCACGTTCTCTGCTTTACAGGAAACGGTCACGATACCACTCTTTGCCTGAACGGCATCCAGATAAATTCTGGCGGTATCTGCTGCCCTCACAGCTCCAACGTTCAGTGTCAGAATCAAAAACATCGCCAATACTACAGAAAAAATCTTACTTTTCTTCATTCTTTTTACCTCCTTTTTGATTTCGATTCCTTTCTGTGCCTTAGTGAATCTATTTTATCTGATTTCTCGGTAAATTTCCATAGATTTTTATTAGATTTGGTTGAAATTTTTTTAGATTTTTTCTAACTTTTTTCTATTTTTCCACTTTTGTAAGAGGAATCATATAATATCTTTCATTTTCAAGGTTCAGTTTCTCTACACTGCCGTTATGAAAAGCCAGCACATCTATGAACTGCATCAGTGCTTTTGCATGCAGTTTTGTATCACACAGAACACTTCCGAGGATCTTATCTTCATCCACCAGTTCGCGTACTTCTTCGATTCCGTCGATTCCGACCACCTGCACTTCGGTGCATCCTTTTTCTTCGAGTGCTTCCCAGGCTCCCAGTGCCATGTCATCATTATTGCTGATGATCACTTCAATCTGGTTCGGATACTCTTTCATCCACTGCCGTACGATCACGTTCGCCTGATTTTTTTCCCAGTTTCCGGTGCTGCCTGCGATCTGCTGCATCGGGATTTTTTTGTTTTCCAGCTCTTTCAGCACCCACTCTGAACGGATCAGCGTGTCCTGATGACCGGACTCTCCTTCCAGCATGGCGAACTGTATGACGCTGTCACCGTTCCGGTCGATTTTACTGCGGTCTTTTTCCAGTGCATCTGCAATTACATCCGCCTGCAAAATAGCAGACTGTTTTGCATCCGATCCTTCATAATAAATCTGATCACTCCGGAAAATGTCTTCCCGCACCGGCTCTCTGTTGAAAAACACAACCGGAATGTCCGCCTGCGTCGCTTTGTCGATGATCACAGCCGCATTGGTGCGATCCACGATATTGACCAGCAGAAGATCATAGTCCAGACTGATGAACTGATCGATCTGGTCGTTCTGCTCCTGCTGACTGCCCCTTGCATCGGCGATCTTTTTGCGGATCTCCACGCCTGGATGGTCTTTTTCGTACTGGAAAATCTCATCCTCGAGATAACCGCAGATCTTGCTGACATAAACATCTTCTTCGTTGTATACAGCCACCCCGATCTTGACCTGCTTTTTGCTGTTCTCACTCTCCGCTGTCTTTGTACATCCAAAGACCAGCATGCACAGACCAAGTACTGCGATGGCTGCCTGCAGTTCCTTTTTTGACCCCATTTGTTTTTGCCTCCTTCTTCCACCTTGTAAAGCGGACATTAACTCCTGCGATTTTATCAATAAATTGGAAACAGAAAATCATACTTTTCTTTTATATTGTCCTGCGTGATCCACTCGCATTTTGTCTTTGTGAGATGATCCACTTTCTTTCCTTCTATGGAGTAAATAGCAGACTTCACTGCATAAATCCCGAAAGAATACATGCTGTATGCCATAACGCCTTCCACTTTCCCTTCCCGGATCCCCTGCAATACCTCATCGGAATAACCGATTCCATAAATGACCTGGTTTTTGTTTTTCAGATAGTCTGATGCCTCTTCCGTGATCTTTGGAGAACTGCAGATAAACACAGCCTGCTGCTTTTGATCCCGATATTTTGCAAGATTTGGAAGTGTCATTTTCTTTTTCTCGATTGCAATCCCCTGCTTCTGAAATGTTTCCTGAAAGATTGTCCACATTCGCTCCGACATTTCTTTCTCATCCGTTAAATATACCACCGGCTCTTCTTCCTGACGCTTCTGATGGATTTTTTCTGCCAGACATTCTGCCATATCCTGCACATCAAACCAGACACGGATCGTTTTTTCTTCTGTTCCGCCCGGATTCACCAGGATCAGCGGGATTTTCTTCTTTTCTGACTGCAGATAAGAGAGAATCTGTTCTTCTTTTTCTGAAAACACGATCAATGCCTGAGAGCCGTTTTTGATCTCACGGTCTATGTACTCTTTGATCGTGTCATAATCTTCCTCTAACTCCAGATACTCGACATCCACACGCTTTGCATTTGCTGCTTCCTCAATACCTCTTTTAAAATCTTCTACCTGACTGTTTTTTCTCTTGATCCCGATCACAGAAATTTTTGTGATATCTCTTTCCGTCTCTCCTCCAAACAAATTTGAATACGAGAGAAACATAAAAACAATCATCAGAATCCCCACGCACACAATACCGATTTTCTTTGCCCTTCTCATTCTTTCTTTTCTCCATACATAATTGCCGGAAGATGCAGCAGGATTTCTGTTCCCTCATCTTCCTCTGAAATGATCTGTACCCCGTATTCTTTTCCAAAGTGCAGCTGAATCCTCTCGTGTACATTTCGTACACCAATGCCGTTTCCTTTTGCCGTCTTTAATTCTTTCGTGTAATCCAGAAGTGCCTCTGCCTGTTCTTTTGACATCCCCATACCGTTGTCTTTCACAGAAATGTAGAGATCCCCGTCTTTTGTATAGGCATGAATCACGATCTCACCATCGCCGTACATCCCTTCCAGTCCGTGATAAAGTGCATTTTCCACAATTGGCTGAACGATC
Source organism: Hominisplanchenecus sp. (assembly GCF_046967715.1). Lineage (NCBI taxonomy): Bacteria > Bacillati > Bacillota > Clostridia > Lachnospirales > Lachnospiraceae > Hominisplanchenecus > Hominisplanchenecus sp. The sequence continues at coordinate 13,202 of NZ_JBKVNQ010000056.1, read as the reverse complement.
AGTTTGATAACCTGAAAACATTCTGTGCCGGGATCTTTTTCAATCCGGTACGTAAACTGATCTTTTGCACGAAGTGACTGGATCATCAGATAATTCCTTGCATGTTCCAGTTCATCTGCTACCGTGATGATATTTTTTCCTTTGCTGAGGCTGATACGCAGAAATCTTGCCAGTGCCGTAACCATGCCTGCGGCATCTTCTTTTCGGTTTTCCTCGATCATCCACACTACAATGTCCAGCGTATTATAAAGAAAATGCGGCGTGATCTGTGCCTGAAGGCTGTCCAGTTCACTCTTTCTTTTGGCTTCCTGTTCCTGGATCACTTCCCGCATCAGTTTTTTGATCCTGACTGCCATCTTCTGAATAGAGCGTCCCAGATGATACACTTCAAAACTTCCGGCAGTATGGACTTTGATATCCAGCTCTCCGGCTGAAATTCGTTGGACATCTTCCTCCAGGTTGCAGATCGGTCTTGTCAGCACCATTGAAATATACGATCCGACAACCTGGAAAAACAGAAGTACCTGGCAGATGACCGCCAGCACAAAAAAAGTACTTTTGATCCCATAACTTCTAAGTTCTTCTTTCCCGATCACACGAATGATCTTCCATCCGGTGTATCCCACCGTCTTGACACTGCAGAACACCTGCTCTTTCCCGATTTCTGTTTCATAGAATCCATCCTGATATTCAGCCAGTGTTTCTGGCGGTTTTTCTATAATCCCACTGTTTACAAGGGCGTGCCTGGGATGGTAGATCAGTTCTCCGTTTGAATCCATCAGAAAAGAATACTGGTTCATATCATCTGTTGAGTTCCTGAAAACTTCAGATAATGCACTGTATTTTATATTGATGAGCAGCACTCCGCTCAGCACCTGATTTCCGTGCGTGATCTGCACAAAACGGCTCATCGGGATCACCCACGGAAAACTGCTGTTATGTTCAAAGCAGTCCTGTATCTGCGGTCTGAAAAAATGAATGTTCTCACTTCGCTCAAGTGCACTGGAAAACCATTCTTCCTGCATAACATCTGAGGAAGAGGCAGATGACAGTGCCGGCATGACCTGCAAAAGTGTCCCATCCTCCTGAAACAGGGCAATGCTCTCCACATAATCTTTGTAGCCGTCATACATCGCCTGAAACATCTGTTTCATCTGTCCGCTGTCGTTTCCCTTGATAATATTATAATAAAGTGTATCTGACAGACGCATCATACTGTGCAGATACTGTGACATAGATACGTTGATCTGTTCTGACAGCTCCTGATTATCCTGAACGATGATCTGTGCCTGCTTTTCCTGCTGAGACTTTGAGACAAAAAATCCTACAAAGACAGCGACAAGCAGCGTCAGCGTCAGAATGATCACATACAGAATATTCTGCATACTCTGTTTCGGCAGAAACTTCCGAAAGTCCTGTCTGATTTTCCCCCACATACAACCTCCCATCTATTGCCCCTGTCTGCGGCACTGGATCGGGGACATTCCATATTTTTTCTTAAATACATGGCTGAAATATCCGGATTCCAGATAGCCCACTTTCTGGGCAACTACATAGATTTTTTCATTTGTCTCTTTTAAAAGCCGCATGGCTTCTTTCATTCTGGTGTCCGTCAGATACTCTACGAAACTCATGCCGGTCTCTTTTTTGAACAGGCTGGAAAAATAGGTCTGTGTCAGTCCGACTTCAGCAGCAATCTTTTCCAGTCCGATATCCGGATCTCCGAACTCTTCCTGGATTTTCTGTTTTGCCTCTTCAATGATACCTTTCGCTTTGTTCTCACGTTCCCGCCCCTGGTTGGCATTTAAGCGGATGCACTGTTCTTCCAGCCATTCCATGAACGTATCCGCACTGGCATACTTCTGCATGATCTCCAGATAATTCGGAATCCCGTCAAAGACTTCTTCAATCTCAAGGTCCTGCTGTCTTGCAAAAACAAGAAGTGCATTGATGACGCTCATGCTGTACGCCTGATAACTGCTGCTGCTCATATCGGCTTTGATCAGATATTCTTTCATTTTTCTGATCACGGCATGAATATCTTCTTCTTTTCCGAATTTTACTGCCGTGAACAGCTTGTCCTGTGCTTTCTCATCAAACAACAGGATCACCTGCTCGGATTTGTCAATATCTTCCATATAAATGACATCTCCGTCCTGCGACATTTTGCGGTAGGAGAGTGCTTCTTTGGCTTCTTCAAAAGATTCTTTCACTTTAATCAGCTCATCTTTGATCTTTCCGACACCGATCGCTGCCTTGATCTTCATCACACGTTTGCTCTCTTTTGCAATGTCATTGAGCTTTAAAAGAATCTTTTCCATTTCTTCCGGTTCATTCATACCAAACAGAATACATTCCCCGAGCGGATTGTAAAAAGCTTCATAATAAATATCATCCGATATGGAATTTCGGATCAGATTGCGGATGTAGATGGATGCCAGCTGGCTGTCCATGGTTTCTCCATGGTCTTTCTGTTCGATCTGATAAATCTGTGCCAGTGCCGTTGCCCAGTATTTATATTCTCCCATGCGGATCAGCCCTGTCTTTTTTTCTTCCTGAAGTGCTTTTGCCTTGATATTTCCAACTACCAGCCGGTTCAGGAAATTTTCCCTTATGATCGGCTGATTTTCCAGATACAGGTTTCGAAGCTTCTGGATGCTCTGCTTTTCTTCCAGCTCGGTATCCATTTTGTCTTTGACTTTCTGAAGAACTTCTGACATTTCCCTGGCATTGATCGGCTTTAGAATATAATCCAAAACGCCATGGATCAGTGCTTCTTTTGCATACTGGAAATCATCATACCCGGAAATAATCACCAGCTTTATGTATGGATATTTTTCTTTGATCTTATGCATCAGTTCGATTCCGTCCATAAAGGGCATCCGGATATCGGTAAACACGATATCTACATCGTGATTTTCCAAAAATTCCAGTACATCCAGTCCATTTAAGAATGCTCCGACTACCGAGAATCCGTACTTTTCCCAGTCCAGCGTTCTCTGTATGCTCCGCAAAACCTCAGGTTCATCATCTGCCAACACAACCCTGTAGTTCACTTTCTTTCACCTCTCCTTTTAGCTATCCATTCACTTTCATTCTCCAACCTGAAAGATATTTATTTTTCAACGTCCCATTCACCAGTTTTCCCCAGCCGAGCGGGTAACCATCCACACAGACCAGCTGCCAGCCTTTCTCTTTTCCACACTCCAGATCCGAGACATCCACCGTTTCCCCTTTCAGATAGCGGATCACTCGCTCATCCTTTGCCGAAAAATCAATACTGGAGGCAAATTCTTTTTTCTGTAATACCATCGCAAATGCCTGTGACGGCTCGAAGCGGTCTTTTCGTATCTCCCCAAGATAGAGTCCGTTTCGCACAAAGACCAGATTTTTTTTACCTTCCACACCTTCCGGGAGGTAATAGGCAAACCCTTTTCGCACCTCGATGCGTTTCCAGTCAACTTCTGCCTTTACATCGGCAAAAAAGCTCTCCAGAACGGCCCGTTCCTGTCTGGTGCATCCTGCCGCCTCATTTCTTTCCTTCTGATCTTTTCGTCCTTTTTTTGCTTTTTTCTTTTTCTTTTTTACATCATCATGCTCCGATGGCTCTTCGTCTGCTTCCGAAATATATGCGGATGATTTTTCTGGTGAAACATCATCCATTTCCGGTGTCCGGCTCTTCTGCATCAGAGCCACAAAATGTCCCTCGCCGTCCATATGATGCGGCCAGATACGTACACATTTTTTCAGTTCCGGATTGCCGTCTGCAAGATCCGGTCTTCCCTCGGAAAATCCCTCGTATCCTTTCATCGGGATCAGCTGCATTTCGGGAAATTCACGCAGCACCCATGCGATGATCTGCTCATTCTCTTCCGGTGAAAAGGTACAGGTCGAATAGATCATCATGCCGCCCGGTTTCAGCATGGAGATCGCCTGTTTTACGATCTCTCTCTGCATTTTTGCACATTCCGGCGGTTTTTCTTCACTCCAGACGCGTGCCGCCTCCGGATTTTTGCGGAACATGCCTTCCCCGGAACACGGGGCATCCACCAGGATTTTGTCAAAATATGCCGGAAACTGTTCGGCGATCTTTGCCGGCACTTCATTTAAAAGAAAGGAATTCGGAATCCCCATCACTTCAATGTTTTTCAGAAGTGCTTTCACCCTCGAAGCACTGATGTCATTTGCCACCAGAAGTCCTTCCCCAAACAGTTTTGCCCCCAGTTCCGTGGCTTTGCCGCCCGGAGCCGCACAGAGATCCAGTACACGCTCCCCCGGACCTACCGGAAGTCTTGAGGCAGTCGTCATCGCACTCGGCTCCTGAATATAATAAAGCCCTGCATAATAGTACGGGTGTCTGGTCGGTGCATCTTCCTCTTCATAATAAAATCCATTTTCCACCCACGGAATCTGTGTCAGATGAAAAGGCACCAGTTCTTTAAATTCTTCTACGGTGATCTTTGCTGTATTCACCCGCAGGCCATAATGACGCGGTTTTTCAAATCCAGCCAGAAAATCATCATACTCCTCACCCAAAATTGCTTTCATTTTTTTCTGAAATGCCTCCGGCAAATACATCCTTCTATTCTCCTTCTTTTTTGTTTTTATCTTTTACTCTACACTTTTCAGTGACTCTACCATATCGATCTTTTTCAGTTTGAAATACATCACACCGTTTACCAGAATGGAAAATCCATAGGTGATCAGGGCGGATATCACATAACTGAACACGCTGATGTTCCGTCCGAACATACAGACATCCACTTCCACGGTCACAATGATAAAGCGGTGCAACAGAATACCGAGGAATATTCCGAAAATACTTCCAAGGATCGTCAGCAGAATATTTTCCCGGTAAACGTAAGCTGATACTTCTTTGTCATAAAATCCAAGCACTTTGATGGTCGCAAGCTCTCGCTTTCGTTCATTGATATTGATGTTATTGAGGTTGTACAATACCACAAATGCCAGCATACCCGCAGAAAGGATCAGCACACCGATCACGGAATCCAGTGCAGTCAGCATATTATCAAGCTGTTCTTTTGTGTTGCCCGTATAAGTGACACTCAGTGCCGCATCACATTTCATGGCACGTTCGCCTGCTTTTTCTGCGATGCTCTCATCCCGGTCTGTCACACGGTAGAGAATACTGTTGTACTGTGGTTTTTCTCCGTAAAGTTTCCGATACATATTCTCAGTCATATATGCAAAATGTGACATATAGTTTTCACATATTCTGTTGATCGGAATCTTTACACCGCTGTGTTCTCCTGTCATCTCCACAGAATCTCCTGCCGAAACGCCAAGCAGTTTTCCTGCTTTTTCGGTGAGGATCATACCCTGATCATCAAGCTCATAGGCTTCTTTTGTCGTTCTGCTGCGGAATTTCACAAACTCATCAATCGACACATCATCCGGCACGACCATCAGATAGACATCCAGTTTTTTGTCAGCGGACGCAAACTCCACCTTTTTCATGGATACTTCTGCAAACGCTTCCACACTTCCGTCATCGGCAAGCTCCTGTTTCAGTTCGTCCTGCCCGCTCTGATCTGCATCTGCATCCAGAACAATCATGCCATCGTAAACCTGAATATCCTGATACTGCAGAATTGCCACATCCATAATGGAATCACGCAGTCCGAATCCAACCAGCAGAAGTCCCATACAGCCGCCGATTCCGATAATTGTCATGAAGAATCGTTTCTTATAACGGAACAGATTGCGTACGGTTGATTTCCAGGTAAAACTTAAATGTTTCCACAAAAACGGAATTTTCTCGATCCAGACACGTCTGCCCTGTTTTGGTGCAGGCGGACGCATCAGAACGGCCGGCCATGCATGAAGCTCACGTATGCATGCTTCCAGCGTCGCGATCATCGTACAGAAGATCGCCGCTCCAGCTGCGATAAGAGCAAATTTCATATTATATGGAATACATATCGTATTCATATGTAAATACATGATACCATAAGACCGAATAATAATATACGGTAATATTTTCTCCCCTGCCAGAACGCCAAGGACACTGCCGCCGACCGTCGCAAACAGTGCATACAGCAGATATTTTGCCGCAATGTCCACTTTGCTGTAGCCGAGTGCTTTCATCGTTCCGATCTGGGTACGCTCTTCTTCGACCATTCGCGTCATCGTGGTCAGGCTGATCAGGGCTGCCACCAGAAAGAAAAGAACAGGGAACACTTCCCCGATGCTCTTCATTCGTTCGGCATTATCTCCGTAATTGGTGTACTCCAGCAGATCACTGCGGTCTTCGACCGTCCATTCCGGTTCTTTGATATCATCTACTTCTTTTTGTGCGTCATCAATCTTCTTTTCCGCTTTTGCAATCTTTTTCTCTGCTTTTGCCTTTTTCTTTTCGTATTTACGTTCGCCTTTTGCAAGCTTTTTCTCATTTTTTGCGATCGTCGCTTTCGCATCTTCGATCTGTTTTTGTCCGTCTTCTAATTTCTGCTTTGCATCTTCAATCTGCCGTTTCCCATCGTCAAGCTGTGCCTGTGAGGCGTTTAACTGTGCTTTCTTTTCATTTAACTGGCTTCTCGCTGCACTTAACTGTGCTTCACCGTCTTTTAACTGTTGTTTTGACTGATCAATCTTCGCCTGATTTTCATCCAGTTTTTTCTGTGCCGCATCAAGTTGATTCTGTGCATCATTTAACTGCTTTTCCCCGGCTGTGATCTGTGCCCCGGCTGCATCAAGCTGCGTTTTTGTTGCATCAAGCTCTGCCTTTGCCTGCGTCAGCATTGCTTCCGGAACGCCCTGTTTTTTACTGTTTTCGTACTGGGCAAGATTTTCCTCATACTGAGCCACACCGTCCAGATACGTCTGCTTCTGCTGCTCAAAAGCTGCTTTCTGCTGTGCAAACGTCTTCTGATTTTTCTGTAAGCTCTTCAAACCATTTGCAAGCTCTTTTTCTCCTGTGGAAATCTGTTCTTCTGCAGATGCCTTCTGCTTCTGAAATTCACTCTCTTTTTCCGCCAGCTGATTTTCCGCACTCTGAAGCTGTGTGCGTCCGTCTGTGATCTGCTGCTGTGCATCGACAAGTTCCCACTCTTTCTCTGCCACCTCTTTTTTGCCGTCTTTTAATTCTTTCTCTTTATCGGCAAGCTCTGTTTTGCCCTCCTTCAGTTTCTTCTTTGCATCATCGATCTCTTTTTTCGCATCGGCAAGCTTCTGATCCGCCTCAGCCTTTTTGTCCGCCAGCTCTTTTCTGGCATCGCTCACTTTTTCCTGAGCTTCGTCTTTTATTTCTTCCTGACGCCTGGTACAACGCTCTTTTTCTATGCTTTCGACTTGTTCTTTTGCCTGTGCAACTGTTGTATCATAGGCATCCGTGTAGGCTGTCAGCTCTTTTGCACCTTTCACCTTCAGATAAATCTGCATATAGTAATCGGTCGTAAATGTTTCCTGCGGCACATAGACAAATCCTGCAATCTCACCGTTTCCGACATTGGTGCTGCCGCGGCTGAACGAAATATAGAGCGGGCTGCTGCAAAGTCCCGTGATCGTGAAGGTGTCCGATTTTAAAGTGGCATCCTCATCTTTTTCCAGCTCTTCGCTGATCCGGAAGGTATCGCCGATCTGATAGCCGTTGTGCTCTGCATACTGAACATCCATCAGACATTCGTCCTCTTTTGTCGGGTACTCGCCTTCTTCTACCGTCACCAGATTGCTTTTTTCCGGAATTGATAAGATACGCAGCACTTTCCGCTGTCCTTCTTCCCCTGTCAGCACATCTTTCAGACAGACACCTTCCGCCGTTTCAATGTCTTTTAAGTTCTGCAGTGCCTCCACATCGTCCCCCGTCACACCCATTGTGCCTGTGACCTGAATATCTGAGAGTTCTTTTGCATCAAAATAAGCATCCCCCGAATAACGCATATCCGGTGAGGACGACTGAATACCGGAATAAAAAGCCGTTCCAAGTGCCACGATAAACAAAATCGATAAAAATCTCGGAAGACTTTTTCGAATCTCCATAAAAAATTCTTTTCGAAGTGCACGTTTTTTCATTCTATCACCACTCTATGTTTTCTATCGGTTCTGGATTTTCGTTCAGATACATTTTCGATACTTTTCCGTTTTTGATCTTGATCACACGATCCGCCATCGGCGTCAGTGCCGAATTGTGCGTGATGACGATCACGGTCATTTTTTTCTGCCGGCAGGTATCCTGCAAAAGCTTGAGGATCGCTTTGCCGGTCTGATAATCCAGTGCTCCGGTCGGCTCATCGCAGAGCAGAAGCTTTGGATTTTTTGCAAGTGCCCTTGCAATGGAAACTCTCTGCTGCTCACCACCGGACAACTGTGCCGGGAAATTGTCGAGACGGTTTCCCAGTCCGACCTCTTTTAATACCTGCACCGCATCAAGCGGCTCCTTGCAGATCTGAAGTGCCAACTCTACATTTTCCTTCGCTGTCAGGTTCGGCACCAGATTGTAAAACTGGAAAACAAATCCAATGTCATCCCTGCGATATCCTGTCAGCTTTCGCTGGGAATATTTGGCAATATTCTCTCCATCGACCAGCACATCCCCTGAAGTCACCGTATCCATTCCGCCAAGAATGTTCAGCACCGTTGTTTTTCCGGCACCGCTTGGCCCTACCACGACCACAAACTCTCCTTTGTCGATCGCAAATTCTATCTTGTCAACCGCACGGATCTCGACTTCACCCATCCGGTAGATCTTCGAAACATTTTTCAGTCTGACAAAATCTTTTTCAAAATCCTGATCTTTCGCCATCTTGCTTTCCTCCCCAACTTTTATTTGCAAACTTTATACACCTGTCATTTTAATAATCTTCTTCTCTATCGGATAAAGTGTGTTGCTACTCTTTCTTCGGTTTCCGGCAAGCCAAACTTCTCTTTTCCTAAGGCGATACTCTTCATCAGAAATACCATATTTCTTGCAAGTACACGCATGGTCTGTTTTCCTTCTTCGTCCATCTCTGCCTCGCCCTGTGCCCGTCCATGGATTGAATTCCAATACTGGCTGGAAGCAATCGGCATATTCGAAATAGTAAAATATTTATTTAATTCATCAAAAGTCGCAGAACATCCTCCACGCCTTGCACAGACAACGCTTACTCCTACTTTCATGGTCTTATCAAAGTGAGAACTGTAAAAAAGCCGGTCCAGAACTGCGATCGATGTATTTCCATCTTTCCGTGGACTTCCGTTTAACATTAATACTTTCATCTGCTGATCTCCTTTACTATTTTTTCTTATCCCTGATTTCTAAATTTCATTTCACATCAAAAAATCATTTCTCTATCCAAAATTATTCATCATCTTTAAGCATATAAAACAAATCTTGATATCCTGACTGCACAAGTAATTGTTTGAACCCAGAAAGCACTTCTTCTTTTGTGTAATTATTGTTCTCCAAAAACTCACTGTCTTTTTCACTAAGATGTTGATAAAAAAGAGCTGCCGCCATGACCTCATCCTTGTTTGTATAGTCAATGTTATTTAAAAGAATATTCTCTGCTTCGTTAATCTGGCCTGAATCAATCATGTCAAGAAAACTTTGCAGTTTTTTACCATATACTTCATATTTGTTTTCTTTTTCAATTTCAACAGAAACATACTTTTTTCCAAACACTAGAGAGAATAATACTCTTACCATTTCTTTTATTATTCGCATAATATAATCTTTTTCATCTGTGAAATCCATTCTTTCACCTCCTCAAATATCCCATTTTATTGTCACAAACTTTCAGACTTTAATTACATGTCATCAAAGATAGTTTTCTTACAATAGTAGTTATATATATCCCCATCTATTCCAACTCCCGAAGGAAACCATATTCCTCCGTTTTCTTCCCCCTTCACATATTTCATATTATTTTCAGCAGCTAATTTACCTTCTATAAAACTTGAGCGATTTTTATTAAGTATTTTAACTATATTTGAATCTTGCACCTCTCCAGTAGGTAATATAATAGAAGAAAGAAAACTCTCTTGAATTTCTTGCGTTTTTTTTAAATGCTCAATATATCTATCAATTAAAATCTCAAAAAAGGCAATTTTATTAACTTTATTATTCCATAAATTAAAATAACGACGACCTTTTTCATTATTTTGTTCTTTTATTAATTGTCTAATGTGTGCATTTATTTCTCCGTTAAAACTCCATCTGCAACATGAGGCGACATTCCTATAATTCCAAATTGTATCATTTTCTTTCTTTGTCCCAATAATCCAAATTCGGTAATCAGGAAACTCACCATTGTAATGTTTGTAATATTTTTTACTTTTCTTTGATAAAGCACTCGTTAAATTTATTTCGCTATTACTCTTCCAAATACCAATACCTTCATCATCTATCAATTCAAAATACTGGTTAGAATTACGTACTATACCGCATATTGCTCTTTGATAGTCAGGTAATTCATTTTTTCTATCATAATAAAAATTTAAATATTTATTTTCGTCATCTTCTGCTTGTTCTAATTTTTTCTCACATTCCATTTCCAATTCTTTTTCCAGATAACTGTCACTCATACAATGCATATCCGAAATACCATCCCGCATTAGCTGATATACTTCTGAGTGATAGAAAATCCCTAATGCCTTATCTATAGAAATTTTCTTTTTGCTGGCAAATAATTCAACGATTCTTGCATATTTTTTTTGGAGTAAAATCGGATTTGCATTCATACTTCAAAACTCCCTTCAAAATGTAGTTGTTTCAGTGCACGCTCACTCCGGAAACAAATTTGCATATTAGGTTTTTCATAACGAAGCCTTTTGATTGCTTCTTGTTTATCAATCAAATGATCAAAATATAATTCGACCGTGTTAAATACTTTATCATTAGCCACACCACCCATTACAATATCATAATCAGAGCTATCCTGTTTTCTTCTGCATTTTAGAATAAAATCCAGCCATTCCTCTGAATAAGAATCAAAACTTAAAATTTTTAAGCTACTGCTCGTGCTTTCATCAAATTCATATGTTGTAACGATTCCTTGCTTACCACGTCTTTTAAATTTTCCACACCATTTAACGGCCTGCTCGCGAAGCGGAGTTGTATAAAATCCTTTTCCAAAATCTACATCTGTTCTGGAATGTTTTAAATCTGGTTCTGCAATCTCCATCCATGAACCATGGTATACCTTCATATCTTAACCCCTCGTTCTTCCATAACCTCAATAATATCATCCACTATATATTCTTTACTCTGTGTATGAAGCGTTTCGTATTCCGGGACGATATAATCGTTCAAAATACTGCTCTTTTCTGTCAGTGCAATATAAACCTCTTCTGCATTCACCTTTAGTTTTAATGCAATATTTTCAATGCAAAATATAACAAACTCTAATTCATTTAGATTAGCAATGTTTTTCTTTTCCATGTGGCATCTCCCATATAATATCGAAAATTATTTATCCCATACAGAGGAAACTACCGGTTTCCCTTCGCTGTCCAGCAATGGTGTAAATCCTGCAGCATTTCCACTGGTGTGAAATATATAGTTTACACCGGTCTTTTTATCTACCCAAATTTCTGTTGTTTCCAGCATTCCCTGTGAATAAACCTTTTCAAATCTCTGATCTTTCGCCATCTTGCTTTCCTCCCCAACTTTTATTTGCAAACTTTATACACCTGTCATTTTAATAATCTTCTTCTCTATCGGATAAAGTGTGTTGCTACTCTTTCTTCGGTTTCCGGCAAGCCAAACTTCTCTTTTCCTAAGGCGATACTCTTCATCAGAAATACCATATTTCTTGCAAGTACACGCATGGTCTGTTTTCCTTCTTCGTCCATCTCTGCCTCGCCCTGTGCCCGTCCATGGATTGAATTCCAATACTGGCTGGAAGCAATCGGCATATTTGAGATAGTAAAATATTTATTCAATTCATCAAAGGTCGCAGAACATCCGCCTCGCCTTGCACAGACAACGCTTGCTCCTACTTTCATAGTCTTATCAAAGTGAGAACTGTAAAAAAGCCGGTCCAGAACTGCGATCAATGTTGCATTGGCGGAAGCGTAATAAACCGGGCTGGCGATCACAAGACCATCTGCCGCCTCAAATTTCGGAGCCAGTTCATTGACAACATCATCAAAAACACATTTTCCAAGTTCATAACAGCGTCCACAGGCAATGCAGCCTCTGACATCTTTATTTCCGACACGGACAATCTCTGTTTCTACCCCTTCTGCTTCAAAGATCTTTTTCATTTCTTCCAGTGCGATCGATGTATTTCCATCTTTCCGTGGACTTCCGTTTAACATTAATACTTTCATAGGTTGATCTCCTTTACTATTTTTCTTATCCCTGATCTCTAAATTTCATTTCACATCAAAAAATCATTTCTATTTCAAGAGGATTTTTATTTTTCATATCTTTTCTCCATTTCTATTACCTCACCAAGCCGACATTTCCAAAACATTATAACACGAAATGAAACTGACATGGTGAACGGATTGCAATGCGTATCTAAAAAAATGAGACTGCCGCTCAATCATCTGTTTTAATGATCTTGCGACAGCCTTTTAATTAAGTATGAAAGAAAGAGTATCCCTTTCTACTATTCCTTTTCCATTTGTTCACTTATTTTTCACCATCAGCTTTGACAAAAGAAAGCTTCTCCTGAATCTGCATAAGATCATCCGCAAAGAAAATACCTTTCTGTCGTTCTTGATCGGACAGTCCCTTCTCAATCATATGATTTAATAATTCTTTTAAGCTGTTATAGTAGCCGTTCAGGTTATAGAGAATACAGGGAGCATCCAGCTGCTTCAGCGATACTTTTGACATCACTTCTGCAATTTTCTCAAGAGTGCCTGTCCCACCGGGAAATGCGATAAATGCTCCGCTAATGTCCCCATCAATCCGCTTTTGATCCACCGTAAACCAATGTGTTTCCGCCTTGCCCGATCCAGGCTCCAAGTTCTGTAACTGCCTTATACAAAGTCGGATCATTGCCTTCATTTGCTCCAAGATATGTTGTAATGTTCATAATTTCCTCCAAAAATGCTTCTCCCTGAATATTACTTACAGCCTTTATTTTAGATTCAACAAACTGGAAGTGTCTATTTCTTCTTTTTCGGTTTTGGGGCTGGCAGTTCATCATACATTGCATGAAACAAGCCTGTCAAAAATTCCTTATTATCAACTTCATCTACCAACAACATCTCTTTTGCTCCCTCATAGGGTAATTCATACGGAGCTG
>NZ_JBKVNQ010000055.1:0-18103 GCF_046967715.1 Hominisplanchenecus sp. | reverse complement strand
GAGCATACGGTTCATACCCGTAGTGTCGAGAGTTCGAATCTCCCTTCCGCTACTGTCGAAGCTCTGCAAAATGTTTGCAGAGCTTTTTCGTTATCATAATCACGGTCTGGTTATTGTAACTGTAAAAGTGTTTAAACAGTCAAAAGTAAGGAGAATGACAATGCGAGTTGGTATAGGTTACGATGTTCACAAACTGGTAGAAAACAGAGCACTGATTTTGGGCGGAGTTGAGATTCCATGGGAAAAAGGTCTGCTTGGACATTCTGACGCAGATGTGTTGCTGCATGCGATCATGGACGCACTGCTTGGTGCGGCTGCCCTTGGTGATATCGGAAAACATTTCCCGGATACGGATCCGAAATACAAAGGCATTTCCAGTATCAAACTTCTGGAGCATGTCGGAGCACTGCTGGAAGAAAATGGTTATGCAGTAGAAAATATTGATGCGGTCGTGATCGCACAGAGACCAAAACTTTTGCCGTACATTCCGCAGATGGCGGAGAATATTGCAAAGACACTGGGCCTTGAGAAAAATCAGGTCAATGTAAAAGCAACGACAGAAGAAGGGCTTGGATTTACCGGAAGCGGAGAAGGGATTTCTTCCCAGGCGGTCTGCATGCTCTCATCTATAAGAGAGTGGAGCGTGATGGCGGCCTCATCCGAAGAAGGGTGTAAAAGTTGTGGAGGATGCCGTGGATAAGTGTGTAAAGAGACTTGGCATGGGGATAACTTCCGGAAAAGCAGCAAAAGCCGTGGAAAACCAGAGGGCAAGAAAACTTTACGAAGAAATTTTTGATGAGGACAGTCCGGCGTTTGTGGATTACTATTTTCGTGTAAAAGCAGCAGAAAATGAGATTTTTGTGGTAGAAAACGAGAAACAGGAGATTCTGGCAACATTGCATTTAAATCCATATGAAATGATGTTCTGCGATGAAAGGGTGAAGACCAATTATATCGTGGCAGTGGCAACGAGAGCCGACTGTCGTCATCAGGGCATGATGCGTTCGCTTTTACAGGCTTCCCTTCAGGAAATGTACCGGAGAGAAGAGACGTTTACTTGGCTGATGCCGGCCGCAGAAGCCATCTATCGTCCGTTTGGCTTTCGATTTATTTATGAAAAAAATAAAATGACTGTGACAGCGGATGTGCTGCGAAGAGCAGAAACGGATGAAAATTGGCAGATACATTCGGATCAGGAAGTTTCCGGGGACATTTTCTGTGAAGAAGCAAAAAAAGAGGATCTTGCAGAACTTGCGTGTTTTGCAGAAAAACAGCTTTCAAAGCTGGCAGAAGTTTATACCGTTCACGATATTGCTTATTTTGAGCAGCGGATGCAGGAAGTGGGATGCGAAGGGGGAAGCCTGATCCTGATCCGAAAAGAAAAAGAGATATGCGGCTATTTCCTGGCACTTAAAAAAGACAGAGAAGCCTGGGAGATTGTAGTGGAAGATGCCGTGCAGAAAAAAGCCTTTCCGGCAGTGCTTCACTGGTTTGGGGCAAGTGAGGAAAAGTGCACATTTACTGCATTCCCCCAAATATGGGAACAATATGCCCAAAGTGAAAACGTTCCGGCGATCATGGGACGGATCGTGCATCTGGAGCGTTTTGTCTGCTGCCTGAAAATAAAAAAAGAACAGGAATGGAAAATCAGGCTGACAGACAGTCTTATCCCGGAAAACAATGGATATTTCATTATAAAAACAGGAATCGAAGGAGGAAGCCTGATAAGAGTTGAAAACCTGTCAGAAAAAGAAAAGAAAATGTTCTGCAGCATGGATATCGGACAACTGACAGAAGAACTGTTCCGCCTGCCGGTATTTCTTAATGAAGTTGTCTGAAAATGACAGTGGCAAAATCGCTGCAAAGGGCAGTTCGCCTGAAATCGCTGCAAAGGGCGGTTTACCTTGACAAACCGCGAAATTTTGCATAGACTTAGAACAGATTTTCAGGTTTGGTATCCGGGGTCAAAACACGGGATATCAGGCTGTTAAGTTCGAAAAGAAAAGAGGAAAAACCATGAAAGTTTATAATACCTTATCCAAACAGAAAGAAGAATTTGTGCCGCTTCAGGAAGGTAAAGTCAGCATGTATGTATGCGGTCCTACTGTATACAATCTGATCCACATCGGAAATGCAAGACCGATGATCGTGTTTGATACCGTCAGACGTTACCTGGAGCATAAAGGTTATGAAGTAAATTATGTATCCAACTTTACCGATGTTGACGACAAGATCATTGCAAAGGCAAATGAAGAAGGCGTGACAGCAAAAGAGATTTCCGAGCGTTACATTGCAGAGTGCAAAAAGGATATGGCAGGCATGAATGTCAAACCGGCCACCACACATCCGCTGGCAACACAGGAAATTGACGGTATGATCGATATGATCTCCACGCTTATCGAGAAAGGGTATGCTTATAACGTAAACGGTACCGTATATTTCCGCACACGTCGTTTTGAAGAATATGGCAAACTTTCCCATAAAAACCTCGATGATCTGCGTTCCGGAAACCGTTCCCTTCTGGTAACCGGAGAAGATCAGAAAGAAGATCCGCTGGATTTTGTACTGTGGAAACCGAAAAAAGAAGGCGAGCCGTCCTGGCCGTCTCCGTGGAGCGACGGACGTCCTGGATGGCATATCGAGTGTTCCGTTATGGCGAAAAAATATCTGGGCGAAGAGATTGATATTCATGCAGGTGGAGAGGATCTGGTATTCCCACATCACGAGAATGAGATTGCACAGAGCGAATGCTGCAACGGCAAGATCTTTTCCAGATACTGGCTGCACAATGCGTTCTTAAATATTGATAACCGCAAAATGTCTAAATCCCTTGGCAATTTCTTTACCGTGCGTGAGATCAGTGAGAAATATGACCTCCAGGTACTGCGTTTCTTCATGCTCAGTGCACATTACAGAAGTCCGCTGAATTTCAGTGCTGATCTGATGGAGTCTGCAAAAACAGGACTTGCACGTATCTGTAATGCGGCAGACAGCCTGAAACATTATGCCGGAGCTGCAAAAGAGGCAGAGATGACGGCAGAAGAGATGACAGCACTGGAAGAAGCAAAGAACCTGGCAAAGAAATTTGATGATGCCATGGATGATGACTTCAATACCGCAGATGCCATTTCAGTTGTATTTGAGCTGGTTCGTCTTGCAAACAGCAACGTGAATGAAGATGGCACAAAAGCATTTGTACAGAGTCTTCTGGATGAACTTCTGGAGCTTGGCGATATCCTGGGACTTGTTTTCGAGACCAAAGAAGAGATCCTGGATGAAGAGATTGAAAAACTGATCGAAGAGCGTCAGGTGGCAAGAAAAGAGAGAAACTTCCAGAGAGCAGACGAGATCCGTGCAGAACTGCTGGAAAAAGGAATCGTTCTTGAGGACACAAGAGAAGGAGTAAAATGGAAAAGAGCATAGATTCTTTTGTAGAATACCTGAAAGAAGAATTTCAGCTGGAAGATCAGGATCTGAGAACCTATTCCCCGCTGACACTGGCATACATAGGAGATTCTATTTTTGACCTGGTGATCCGCACACTTCTGGTTAAACATGGAAACTGTCCGCCGCAGAAGCTGCATGAGCGTGCATCAAAGCTCGTCAAAGCTTCTGCTCAGGCAGAGATGATCGAAAACCTGATGCCGGTATTGAGCGAAGAGGAAATCACGATATACAAACGCGGACGCAATGCAAAGTCTTACACAAAAGCAAAAAATGCAACGGTGGCAGATTACCGTAAAGCGACCGGACTGGAAGCCTTGATGGGATATCTTTATCTGAAAGAGGATACGAAACGTATCATCGAGCTGATAAAGACCGGTCTTGATATGGCAGAAAGTCAGAAAAAGAAAGGTCAGGAACAGGCATGAGATACGAAGAACTTACCATAGAAGGCAGAAATGCCGTGCTGGAAGCATTCCGCTCCGGCAAAACGATCGACAAACTGTTTGTACTGGACGGCTGTCAGGACGGTCCGGTGAGAACGATCCTGCGGGAAGCCAAAAAACATGATACGATTGTTCAGTTTGTGAAAAAAGAACGTCTGGATCAGCTTTCTCAGACGGGACATCATCAGGGCGTGATCGCAAGTGCGGCGGCCTATGAGTATGCAGAAATTTCTGATATTCTGCAGAACGCAAAAGACAAAGGCGAAGCACCGTTTATCATTTTCCTGGATAACATCGAAGATCCGCACAACTTAGGTGCGATCATCCGTACCGCAAACCTTGCAGGGGCACACGGCGTTGTGATCCCGAAAAGAAGAGCAGTCGGACTGACAGCAACCGTAGCCAGAGTCTCCGCAGGAGCATTGAACTACACACCGGTTGCAAAAGTAACCAACATCGGCAAGACGATCGAAGAACTGAAGGCGGAAGGTATGTGGTTTGTCTGTGCAGATATGGACGGAGAAATGATGTATAATCTCGATCTGAAAGGACCAATCGGTCTGGTGATCGGCAACGAAGGGGAAGGTGTCAGCAGGCTGGTAAAAGAAAAATGCGATTTTGTGGCTTCTATTCCGATGAAAGGGGATATCGATTCCCTGAATGCATCTGTGGCAGCAGGCGTCCTTGCATTTGAGATCGTCAGGCAGAGACTTCAGGGGTAGATGAACGGAACCACTTTTTTACACAGAGAAACAATAAACGCCGCACGATGAGTGAACAGCAGCAATAAAATGCAAAAACAGTATTGACAAAAGCAGATTCCTGTGATAGTATAACTAACTGTAGCGGTCACGACCGCACAGGCTGCTGTGGCACAGGTGGTAGCGCACCTCATTGGTAGTGAGGAGGTCACGGGTCCGAGTCCCGTCAGCAGCTTAACAGAAATAATACCGGAAATCCAGTAAGTCAGGGGTTTCCGGTATTTTTGCGTTCTGAAATATGTGCTTTTCTGGCATATAAGAAGATTAAAATGAATTGAAAAAACGTAAAACGTTGAGGAAATGCAGTCAAAAGGTAGTCAGAAGAATTTCTGGTTGCACCGCCTGTTAAAATGTGTTAATATCTTTCAGGGAAGTACAAATGTACACTATAGAAAGAGTATACAGCAAAAGATGCATATAGAAGAGACAGGAGGACTTTAAAGTGGAAGAAAAGAATCGATATTATGTGGTTACCAAGAAAGCGGTTCCGGAAGTACTTCTGAAAGTAGTAGAGGCGAAACGGCTGCTGGAGTCAGCGAAAGCGTCCACAGTACAGGAAGCAGCAGATATGGTCGGCATCAGCCGCAGCTCTTTTTATAAATATAAAGACGATATTTTTCCGTTTCATGACAATGCAAAAGGGAAAACAATCACGTTTATGATCCAGATGGATGATGAGACCGGACTTTTGTCGGATGTACTGCATATCGTGGCAGATTATCATGCCAATATCCTGACGATCCATCAGAGTATTCCGATCAACGGCATCGCATCTCTGACGCTCAGTGTGGAGATCCTCGCTACGACAGGAGATATATCGGCGATGATGCAGGATATTGAAATACAGTGCGGTGTACAGTACATCAAAATTTTAGCAAGAGAATAAAAAAGCAATTCTTTGGACAAAAGAACCAGAGATAAGCATAAAAGAAAACAACAGGAGGCTTAAAATGATCCAGATTGCAGTCTTAGGATATGGAACAGTAGGTTCCGGAGTGGTAGAAGTTATCAATACCAACCACAGCAGCATCAATAAAAAAGCAGGAGAAGAGATCAACATCAAATATGTGCTTGATCTTCGCGATTTCCCGGGAGATCCGATCCAGGAAAAAATCGTACATGATTTTGATGTTATTTTAAATGATCCGGAGATTAAAATTGTCGTTGAAGTTATGGGCGGTGTGGAGCCGGCGTATACTTTCACAAAAAAAGCACTGCTCGCAGGAAAGAGTGTCTGCACATCCAACAAAGAACTGGTGGCACGTCACGGTGCAGAGCTGCTTGAGATCGCAAGAGAAAGAAACATCAACTATCTGTTTGAGGCAAGCTGCGGCGGCGGTATTCCGATCATCCGTCCGCTGAATTCTTCTCTGACTGCAGATGAGATCGATGAGATCACCGGTATTCTGAACGGAACTACCAACTACATTCTCACAGAGATGGCAGAGAAAGGTTCTGATTTTGCAGATGTATTAAAAGAAGCACAGAATCTTGGATATGCAGAACGCAATCCGGAAGCAGACGTGGAAGGTTACGATGCATGCCGTAAGATCGCAATCCTTTCCTCTCTGGCATTTGGCAGACAGGTTGATTACGAAGATATCTATACAGAGGGTATCAGCAAGATCACGGCAACCGATATCAAGTATGCAAAAGCAATGGGACAGATGATCAAACTGCTGGCAGTCAGCCGTAAAGTTGACGGAAGCTTTTACGCAATGGTATCCCCGGTGCTGGTTGGACCGTCCGATCCTCTGTACAGCGTAAACGGTGTATTCAATGCCATTTTTGTACATGGCAATGTACTTGGAGATGCAATGTTCTACGGAAGCGGAGCCGGCAAACTGCCGACCGCAAGTGCTGTTGTAGCTGACGTAGTCGATGAGGCAAGACATCTGAACCGCAGCATCATGGCATTCTGGAGCAGCAAAAAACTGGAACTGACCGACATCAGCAATTCCAGCCGCAAATTCTTTGTACGTGTCAAAGGCACTCCGGAAACAGAACTTGCAAAAGTGCAGGAAGTATTCGGAAACGTACAGCCGGTTGTTGTGGCAGATGTAGACGGAGAGTTCGGATTCGTGACAGAAGTGATGACAGAGGCAGAATACAAAGCAAAAGCAGAAAGCTTTGGTGAAGTGCTTGGCATGATCCGCGTTCGCCGTGTCGAAGACTAAGAAAAAGAATGATTAATTTATAAAAAGAGAACTGTTGCTTTGGCAGATGATATATCTGCCTGGCAACAGTTCTTTGAATTTTCAGATTTCTCCTGTCAGTTCACGGTAAAATTCAAGAAGCGTCATCTGCGTATATGGAACGGCCCAGAGCAGTCCGACAAAGCAGGCAACAACTGCGAGCAGCATGATCGGTATAAAGCTCAGCTCTAGAACAAAATAGCGGAGCCGGTTGCCCCGCATCAGATCACGGCTTTCACGTAAGAGATCTATGGCACTGGTCTGCGGATTGTCAATATAAAGCGGAGTTACCAGTGCAAAATCCAGGCGGATCACAACGCTACCGATCACGGCGGCAAAGATCAGCAGACTTCCGATAATGATGCCAAAGGCAGTATAAAAAATGGATGACAGCATAAATACAAGAATACCCGGCAGAAAGATCACCGTGGACAAGAGTGAGATAATAAGCTGAGATACAATAATACGATCCGGCTGATGGCGAAAAGCATACAGAAGATCAGAAAGCTGTCCGTCGCTGCCACGGCTCATGTCAAGCAGGATTGTAACCGGACCGACGCTTAAAATCGACAGGAGCAGATCGGTGATAAAAGAAATCACCAGATAAGAGATACTGTTGCCTGTGTCCGGGAAAAGAGCAGCCGGGAGCATATTGACCAGCATGATAATTCCAAAAGTAATGACACAGGCCATAACCGGGAGGCTGAAGCGATGTGCCAGAGATTCCCTTGCCAGTTGTTTTAACTGCGAAGAAGTTCGTTTCATAAGATTCACTCCATTCTGTAAAAGGTAAGCCGATTAGGATTCGGCTGAAATAAATGATGAAAGAGGTACTGTATGGAAAAACAAGAAAAAAACTGCAGGCCGGACAACCTTTATTACTGCGGTATAGTCCTGCCGCTTGCAGGAATATTGTTTCTTGCATTGCTGAGGTTACTGAAAATTCCGTTAAATCATATTTTGCTGCCGTGCATTTTCCATAAGCTGACCGGACTTTACTGTCCCGGATGCGGCGGTACACGGGCAGTATACTGGCTGCTGAAAGGAAATGTGGCATACAGTTTACATTACCACAGCATTGTACTTTACGGAGCAGTACTTTATGTATGGTATATGCTATCCAATACCGTGCAGTATGTAAGCCGCGGCAGAATCACGATCGGCATGAAATACCGTCCGGTGTATGGCAAAATTGCAGTGGTTCTGCTGGTGGTGAATACCATATGGAAAAACGGAAACCTGCTGCTGTTTCATAAAGGGCTATGAAAATGGCTCCTTTCTCATGTTTTGCGGTCCCCAAGTCGCCCAGGTTCTATGATGCTACGAATTGCTCCGCATTCTATGCTCTCGCAATTCTAAAACATTCGAAATCCGCACATTTTCTATGAAAATGGCTCCTTTCTCATGTTTTGCGGTCCCCAAGTCGCCCAGGTTCTATGATGCTACGAATTGCTCCGCATTCTATGCTCTCGCAATTCTAAAACATTCGAAATCCGCACATTTTCTATGAAAATGCCTCCTTTCTCATGTTTTGCAGGGTTCAAAGTCACAAATTTTCATGTAAACATGAAATTTGCGACTGTTTCACCCTTTGCATCATAATATCATAGACAAATTGGAAACTCAAGTGTATCATAAGGGGGCGGCTGTTACAGTCGGCACAAAGATGTTTGGAAATTGCCTGACGTAGGGCAATGAGTAGAAACGTTGGAAAAATTGTATGTAATGGAGGCTTATATGAACATAAATCAACGTCTTGCAGAGGAATTAAAGATTGAATTATGGCAGGTGGAGGCTGCAGTCAAACTGATCGATGAGGGGAATACGATTCCGTTTATTTCACGTTATCGTAAGGAGGTCACAGGATCGCTGAATGACGAAGTTCTGCGAAAACTTTCGGAACGT
Organism: Hominisplanchenecus sp.; assembly: GCF_046967715.1. Classification (NCBI taxonomy): domain Bacteria; kingdom Bacillati; phylum Bacillota; class Clostridia; order Lachnospirales; family Lachnospiraceae; genus Hominisplanchenecus; species Hominisplanchenecus sp. The sequence continues at coordinate 9,352 of NZ_JBKVNQ010000055.1, read as the reverse complement.
CTGACTTATCTGCGTAATCTGGAAGATAAAAAGAAGCAGGTGCTGGCATCAATCGAGGAGCAGGGCAAACTGACGGATGAGCTGCGGGAAAAAATCCAGGCAGCGGAAACTCTGGTAGTTGTGGAAGATCTGTATCGCCCGTATCGTCCAAAGAGAAGAACGAGAGCGACAATCGCAAAAGAAAAAGGACTGGAACCACTGGCAAACACGATTCTGTTGCAGATGACAAAGAAAACGCTGGAAGAGGAAGCAAGTGCGTATATTGACCCGGAAAAAGAAGTGAATACTTGGCAGGAAGCACTGCAGGGAGCAGGTGATATTCTGGCTGAGACGATTTCAGATGATGCAAATTACCGTATCCGCATCCGTAGCCTGACACAGAAAGAGGGTAAAATCGTGACAGAAGCAAAAGATGAGAAAGCAGCTTCTGTTTACGAGATGTACTATCAGTATGAAGAGCCAGTTGCAAAAATGGCAGGTTACCGTGTGCTGGCGATCAACCGCGGCGAAAAGGAAAAATTCCTGACCGTAAAACTGGAAGCTCCGGAAGATCGGATTCTTGGTTATTTAAGAAAACAGATCATGGTGCGTGAAAATCCGCAGACTTCCGAATTCCTGGAAAAAGTGATCGAGGACAGTTACCGCAGACTGATCGCCCCGGCAGTAGAGCGTGAGATTCGCAATGCACTGACCGAGCAGGCAGAAGATGGTGCGATACAGGTGTTTGGCAAGAATCTGGAACAGCTTCTGATGCAGCCTCCGATTGCCGGACAGGTTGTGCTTGGCTGGGATCCGGCGTTCCGTACCGGATGTAAGCTGGCGGTTGTCGATGCGACCGGAAAAGTGCTGGATACGACCGTCATTTACCCGACAGCACCGACTAATGAAAAAAAGATCCAGGCGGCAAAAGAAAAATTAAAAGAATGGATCCGCAAGTACCACATCACGCTCTTTTCCGTTGGAAATGGAACGGCATCCAGAGAATCTGAGCAGGTGATCGTAGAGCTTTTCCATGAGATTCCGGAAAAAGTGCAGTATGTGATCGTAAACGAAGCCGGAGCATCTGTTTATTCTGCGAGTAAACTGGCAACAGAAGAATTTCCGAATTTTGATGTAGGACAGAGAAGTGCTGCATCTATCGCCAGAAGAATCCAGGACCCGCTGGCAGAATTGGTGAAAATTGAGCCAAAATCCATCGGAGTCGGACAGTATCAGCATGATATGAACCAGAAAAAACTGGGCGAAGCACTGGGCGGAGTCGTGGAAGACTGTGTAAACCGTGTCGGTGTGGATTTAAATACCGCATCCGCATCCCTGCTTTCCTATGTTTCCGGTATTTCCAAAGTGATCGCGAAAAATATCGTTGCATACCGCGAAGAAAACGGAAGCTTCCAGAACAGAAAAGAACTTCTGAAAGTTGCAAAATTAGGACCAAAAGCATTTGAGCAGTGTGCCGGATTCCTCAGGATACGCAGCGGAGAAAATCCACTGGACTGCACAGGAGTCCATCCGGAGAGCTATGCGGCAGCAGGCAAACTTCTGGAGTGTCTCGGCTATACAAAAGAAGACATCACAGCCGGAAATTTAAACGGAATTTCCAGAAAGATCAGAGATTATAAAAAAATGGCAGAAGAGCTGGAAATCGGCGAGCCGACACTGCGTGACATCACGGCAGAACTGGAAAAACCTGGCCGAGATCCGCGTGATGAAATGCCAAAACCAATCCTTCGAAGCGATGTTCTGGCGATGGAAGACTTAAAAGAAGGAATGGTACTTAAAGGAACCGTTCGAAACGTCATTGATTTCGGAGCATTCGTGGATATCGGTGTACATCAGGACGGCCTGGTGCATGTCTCTGAGATGAGCAGTAAAAAGTTCGTAAAACATCCGCTGGATGTCGTAAAAGTAGGCGATATCATCGATGTGAAAGTGATCGGCATCGACCTCAAGAAAAAAAGAATTTCTCTGTCCATGAAATTGTAAAAGTTTTCCGAAAATGCTTGACAAAAGAAAAAATTATCTTATAATTGCAGATAGCAGAAATCTTCGGGGCGGGGCGTAATTCCCCACCGGCGGTATAGTCCGCGACCCGCGTAAGCGGCTGACATGGTGAAATTCCATGACCGACAGTCAAAGTCTGGATGAGAGAAGAACATACGATGGTATATCAAAGCCCTGAATCTGTAGAACAGATTCAGGGCTTTTTATTTCAAAATGATGGCATCGTATCAGACGAAGATCTTCCTGTGAATTAAATTCAAAAAGGAGAGATGGACGTATGAACAGTTCAGGTACAAATGCAGTGAAAACAACTGCAGAAAGAAGTAACTTAAGAAATCTGGTGCAGATTGGTATGTTGGGGGCGGTTTCCGTTGTGTTGATGATGTTTGAAATACCGCTTTTCTTTGCACCGTCTTTCTATAAGATTGACTTGAGTGAAATTCCGGTTCTGATCGGTACCTTTGCGATGGGACCGGTCGCAGGCATGTTTATCGAACTGATCAAAGTCGTACTGCACATGCTTTTTAAAGGATCATCGACCGCAGGTGTCGGAGATTTCGCCAATTTCCTGATTGGCTGTGCCATGATCGTACCGGCAGGTCTGATCTACCAGAAAAAGAAAAGCAAAAAAAGTGCAGTGATCGGAATGATCGCAGGTACGCTGTTTATGGCATTTATCGGATGCTTCTTAAATGCTTTTGTGCTGCTCCCGGCATATGGAAAGGCATTCGGTATGCCGGTCGATGCACTGGTTGCCATGGGAACGGCAGTGAATCCGGCAATCAACAGCCTGCTCACTTTTGTTGTTCTGGCAGTTGCACCATTTAACATTTTAAAAGGACTGATCGTTGGTGTGATCACCTTCCTGCTTTATAAGCACGTAAGCCCGATTCTTCACGGAACACAGTTCTAATACAGAAAAGTGAATATCACATAACTCGAAACGAATACCATGTAACCGGAGGAAAGCTTGTGCTTTTTAAAGTTACGTGGTATTCTTTTTTTCGTGAGCAGGGAAACAAATAAACACGAAACAGATGCTGTATCAGATATAGATTTTAACCCAGGCATCTTGAAAGTGCGGGTATTATCAAGAGAAAGGCGGCAGAAAATGTCAAAAATACAGAAGATCAATAAACAGACAGAAAACAGATTTCTGAATCTGTATGATCTGGAAGCAAAAGACCGGATGGGCGGCGATATCCATTATTATGTTTCATCCAGAGCGAAAACACAGAATGATCTGAAAATAAATACAAGAAATGAAAAGCCGGACGGTGTGATCATTTACAGCCTTTATGGGGAGAAAAAAGACAGGGTTGTGCTGGTACGCCAGTACCGTTATCCGCTGGATGATTATGTTTATGAACTGCCATCCGGGCTGGTAGACCAGGGAGAAGATTACAGGCAGGCGGGCATCCGCGAAATGAAAGAAGAGACCGGACTTGATTTCTCACCGCTGACACCGGATACGCTCTATGAAAGACCATTTTTTACAAGCGTCGGCATGACAGATGAATGTTGTGCCACGGTTTATGGTTATGCGAGCGGTCAGATCAGCCGGGAAGGCCTGGAAGATACCGAAGATCTGGAAGTCGTGCTGGCAGACAGAGAAGAGGTACGCCGCATCCTGAAAGAAGAGCGTGTGGCGATCATGTGTGCATATATGCTGATGCATTTTCTGAAAGAAGAAGAACCTTTCGGCTTTTTACAGTTGTAAGCAAAAAATTGGTATGCTATAATCAAATGCTAAGGTCAGATAGATTCTGTCAGGTAAATATCAGCAGAGCTGACCAGAATTGCGTGCCAAGTTTCGCGTGCGTTCGACTTGAAACAGAAAATTTCAAACACAACAGGAGGAAAAGGTGGAAGCAAAAGTTGAAGTAAAAATGACACCGAAGATCATGTATGATTTCATGATGTACCATACTTACCGCAGTTTCAGCGGCATTTTTGGTATCATTCTCGGAATTGCGGCATTTGTGATGTTTGGCACGACGCTGGGCAAAACAGATCTGTCTTACAGCATCGTATACTGTCTGTTCGGTGTGTGGTTTATCGTTTATCTTCCGGTCAGCCTTTATACAAAATCAAAAAGGCAGGTAGAAAAAAGCGAAGTATTTAAAAATCCGGTCACTTACATTTTGAATGACGAAGGGATCGAGATCGTACAGGGAGAAGAAAAGGCACAGTGCGGCTGGAAGAATATACTGAAAGTATGCAGCAGCAAAAAAAATGTGCTGATCTACTCAGGAAAAAGAAATGCATTTGTTCTCCCAAAAGAAGCCATCGGAGAACAATACGATACGCTTGTAACTTTAGTGCAAAAAAATATGCCCAAAAAGAAAGTGAAATTATGATTATAGAGACAAACAGCGAAAAAGAAACATTTGAACTCGGAAAAAAAATCGGTGAAAATGCAAAGGCAGGTCAGATCTATACACTGACCGGAGATCTTGGCGTAGGCAAAACCGTTTTTACACAGGGGCTTGCAGCAGGGCTTGGCATCACAGAGCCGGTAAACAGCCCGACCTTTACGATTGTGCAGATGTACGAAGACGGTCGTCTGCCGTTTTATCATTTTGATGTGTATCGCATCGGTGATATCGAAGAGATGGAAGAGATCGGCTACGAGGACTGTTTTTACGGTGAGGGTGTATGCTTGATCGAGTGGGCAGATCTGATCCAGGAGATTCTGCCGCCGGATGTGATCGCTATTGAAATCGAGAAAAATCTGGAAAAAGGATTTGATTACCGCAAGATCACGATTTCAGATCCGGAGGAAAAGAAAGCACAGCTTTAGGAGGAAAACATGAAAGTTTTGGGAATAGACAGCTCAGGGCTGGTGGCATCGGTTGCTGTTGTAGAAGATGATATTTTACTTGCAGAATACACGGTAAATTATAAAAAAACACACTCTCAGACCTTGCTTCCGATGCTGAAAGAAATCGGAGATATGATAAATCTGGACTTAAACAGCCTGGATGCGATCGCAATCGCTGCCGGGCCTGGATCCTTTACCGGTCTGCGTATTGGTTCTGCCACGGCAAAAGGTCTGGGGCTGGCACTTGACAAACCGATCATACCGGTTCCAACGGTAGACGGACTGGCCTATGATTTATGGGGAACAGATAAAATCGTCTGCCCGATCATGGATGCAAGAAGAAACCAGGTCTATACCGGCATTTACGAATTCTGCGATGGAAAACTCCAGATACTGGAAAATCAGATGGCGGTTTCTGTCACAGAGATTGCAGAAAAACTTAATGCACTTGGAAGAGAAGTTATTTTTCTTGGCGACGGCGTTCCGGTTTACCGCAAAACGTTGGCGGAAGTGATGAAAATTCCGTATTCGTTTGCTCCGGCACATATGAACAGACAGCGTGCATCTGCGGTTGCAGTTCTTGGAGCACAGTACTATGTACAGGGACGAGCAGAAAGTGCAATGGAACATAAACCGGATTATCTGCGTCTTTCTCAGGCAGAGAGAGAGCGAAAAGAAAGGGAAGAACAGAATCGTGCTTGAAATACGTGCAATGCAGGCAGAAGATCTGGAGGCAGTTGTAAGAACAGAAAGTCAGATTTTTTCCCGGCCATGGAGCAGAAAAGGATTTGAAGATGCACTGCGTCAGAAAGAGACGATCTATCTGGTTGCATATGAAAAGGATATACTGGCAGGATATTGCGGACTGTTGCAGTCTTTTGATGAGGCTGATATCACAAACGTAGCAGTTGTGGAGAAGTTTCGCAAAAAAGGGGTTGCCACCGAACTTCTGGAGCAATTGTTTTTGCGTGGATATGAACGCGGAATCGAAAATTTCACACTGGAAGTGCGGGTTGGCAATGCACCTGCTATCCATTTATATGAAAAACTTGGGTTTGAGCGTTCCGGTATCCGACCGAATTTTTACGAGAAACCAAAAGAAGATGCACTGATCATGTGGAAATACGGCAACCACTAGGATTCCTCTAATTCCCACTGTACGAAAGGAATACTTTTCGTTATACTGTTGCTGTCGCAAAGGAAATCAGAAAAAGCATACAAAAGGGGTATCACCTGGGGAGGATACGATGAGAAAAGAGAATAAGATTTACTGCAACAGCTGCGGAAAAAGAATTGTGGATACGATTGGAAGAGACATGGAAGAATATATTCATATTGAAAAAATCTGGGGATATCCTTCGGAAAAAGACGGAGAATGCCACAGCTTCGATCTGTGTGAACCTTGTTACGATAAAATGACAGCAGCATTTGTATTAAAACCAGAAATAAAAGAAGAGACAGAGCTGCTGTAGAAAAGAAAGAAGAAACGAAAGAAAAAGAAACTGAAGAAAGAGTAAGGAAAAAAAGAATGCTTGATGTTTGTTTGCTTGGATGCGGCGGTATGATGCCGCTTCCAAGACGTTGGCTGACAGCCTTGATGCTGCGATATAACGGAAGCAGTATTCTGATCGACTGTGGCGAAGGAACACAGATCGCGATCAAAGAAAAAGGGTGGAGTTTTAAACCAATCGATGTGATCTGTTTTACACACTATCACGGGGATCATATCAGCGGGCTTCCGGGTCTGCTTTTGTCGATGGGAAATGCAGAACGTCATGAACCGCTGACTTTGATCGGTCCAAAGGGGCTGGAACGTGTGGTGAATGCACTTCGGACAATTGCACCGGAGCTGCCTTTTGAAATATATTATAAAGAAATCCAGGGAACAGAAGAAACCTTTGAGATGAACGGTTATCGAATCCGTGCATTCCGTGTAAACCACAATGTGCTTTGTTACGGATATACTATGGAGATTGACCGTGCGGGAAAATTTGATGTAGAGCGGGCAAAAGCGGCAAATATTCCGCTGTGCTGCTGGAATCCGCTTCAGAAGGGGAAGGTTGTCGAATTTGAGGGTGTGCACTATACACCGGATATGGTTCTTGGAGAAGCCAGAAAGGGAATCAAACTGACTTACACGACAGATACCAGACCGACCAGATCCATCATCCAGAATGCAGAGCACTCAGATCTGTTTGTCTGCGAAGGCATGTATGGCGAGGATGATAAAAAGTCTAAGGCACTGGAGCATAAACATATGATGTTCAAAGAAGCAGCAAAATTGGCAGCGGAAGCAGAAGTGTCAGAGTTATGGCTGACACATTACAGTCCGTCACTGGTACGTCCGGAAGAATTTATGGATGGCGTGCGTGAAATTTTCCCGAATGCTTACCCGGGAAAAGACGGAAAAAGTACAGTGCTGTCATTTGAAGAGGAATGACAGTCGACAGAAAAGTCTGGTAAATCAATGCCTTTGGGCTTGATATAATAGGAAGGATAGATACGAGATGGAAGAAAAGAAAGATGTACTGATTCTGGGAATCGAAAGTTCCTGTGATGAAACGGCAGCTTCTGTTGTGAAAAACGGAAGAACGGTTTTGTCCAATGTTATTTCCTCTCAGATTGAACTGCATAAACTTTATGGCGGCGTAGTGCCGGAAATTGCATCAAGAAAGCATATTGAAAAAATAAATCAGGTCATCACAGAAGCTCTTGAAGAAGCAAACGTCACACTGGATGATCTGGATGCGATCGCGGTTACCTATGGACCTGGCCTGGTGGGGGCTTTGCTTGTCGGAGTAGCCGAGGCAAAGGCGATCAGCTATGCTAAAAATCTGCCTCTGGTAGGTGTGCACCATATAGAAGGGCATATTTCTGCAAATTATATTGAACATCCGGATCTGGAGCCGCCGTTTGCATGCCTGGTAGTATCCGGAGGACATACACACCTGGTTGTGGTAAAAGATTACGGAAAATACGAAATCCTCGGACGCACCAGAGACGATGCGGCCGGAGAAGCATTTGATAAAGTGGCCCGTGCGATCGGACTTGGCTATCCGGGCGGACCAAAGATTGATAAACTTGCAAAAGAAGGAAATCCGCTGGCGATTTCATTTCCAAAAGCAAAAGTTGCAGATGCACCATATGATTTCAGTTTCAGCGGTCTGAAGTCAGCAGTCCTGAACTATCTGAATGGATGCAAAATGAAGAACCAGCCGATCGTAGAAGCAGATGTGGCAGCTTCCTTTCAGAAAGCAGTTGTGGATGTTCTGGTAGAACATTCCATGTGGGCAATCGATGAATATGGATTTGATAAATTTGCCATTGCAGGGGGAGTTGCCTCCAATTCAGCACTTCGCATGGCAATGGAAGAAGCCTGCAGAAAGAAAGGTATCAAATTTTACCATCCGTCCCCGATTTTCTGTACAGATAATGCAGCGATGATCGGAGTGGCAGGATATTATGAATATCTGGCAGGAACAAGATCCGGACTGGATCTGAATGCAGTTCCGAATCTGAAACTGGGGGAACGCTAAATGAAAGAAAAGCACACGGCGATCGTTCTGGCAGCAGGGAGCGGCAAAAGAATGCACAGTCAGGTACAGAAGCAGTATATGGATCTGTTTGGAAAACCAGTTTTGTATTACGCACTCAGACAATTTGAAGAATGCGAATTTATAGATGAAGTGATACTGGTTACAAAAAAAGATGAGATTGCATATTGCAGAGAGCAGATTGTGGAAGTTTATCATTTGCAAAAGGTGAAAGATATTATTGAAGGCGGGGAAGAACGCTATCTTTCTGTATATAATGCACTGAAAGCTGCCGGAGCATGTGATTACATCTATATCCATGACGGAGCAAGACCATTTGTAGATCAGGAAATGCTGCAGCGGTTAAAAGAAGCGGTATGCACTTATGGTGCGTGTGTGGCAGCAGTTCCTTCGAAAGATACACTGAAACTGGCTGACGAAGCGTTATTTGCAAAAGAAACATTAAAGAGAAGTGAAGTTTGGAACATCCAGACTCCGCAGGTTTTTGCGTATCCTGATATTTTAGGTGCTTATGAAAAAATGATGCAGGAGGACCATACCAAAATGGGAATCACGGATGATGCAATGGTGCTGGAGAAAATGGAAGGTCAAAAAGTAAAACTGGTGGAAGGCTCTTATTATAATATCAAGATTACAACACCGGAGGATCTGGATATCGCTGAAATCTTTGTGAAAAAGTGTAATTTACAGGAAAATTGAAAAAAACAAAAAAATATCAAAAAAAGTGTTGACAAAACGAAAATTGGATGATATTATTAGTTTCGCTGATTGCACTGGAGAGGTATCGAAGTGGTCATAACGAGGCGGTCTTGAAAACCGTTTGTCCGCAAGGGCGCGTGGGTTCGAATCCCACCCTCTCCGTTCATCACATGAGAATATCATGTGATAATATAATATAAAATGCTATTCGAGCAACTGTGGAGAAATACCCAAGCTGGCCGAAGGGGCTCCCCTGGAAAGGGAGTAGGTCGTT
>NZ_JBKVNQ010000054.1:0-18434 GCF_046967715.1 Hominisplanchenecus sp. | reverse complement strand
TCAATGGCAGGGAGATTATTATATTATTTTCAATGTGCAGACATGCACACTCCTGTGCTTTCATCTCGGTAATTGAATTGCCGAGGATTCCCGCTTATTGTCCTAAATGATGTTAAGGGCAAAATGCCTGGCAGCTTTACATCCTGATAGCACAAAAGCCGCCTCGAATCCTGTGAATTCGAAACGGCTCTGTTATCGTTTTATAAATTGATGTCCGGATTATACCAGCTCAAGCAGAACTTTCATAGCGTTATCGCCTTTACGAAGACCAATCTTAACGATTCTTGTGTAACCACCGTTACGTCCTTCGTATTTCGGAGCGATCTCTGTAAACAGTTTGTCTACCATGTCTACCTGTTTTGTGTTTTTCTTCTTTCCTGCTGCTTCTGTAGGAACTTCTGTTACCGGGTACAGAACTTTCAGCATCTGACGACGAGCGTGCAGTCTGGAAGGATTGTCTTTTTTGATTTCTTTCTGTACTTCATCGTATACAGTTACTTTCTTGCCGTCTACGACTTCTTTTACTCTCTTACCGTCTTTGTCTTTACGTGCTACTTTAGCAGTAACGGTAACTGTTTCAAAGTTGTCTTTTTCTTTAACAGCCAGAGCGATCAGACCTTCTGCAACTTTGCGGATTTCTTTAGCTTTCTGTTCTGTAGTAACGATTTTTCCATGATACAGCAGAGATGTAACCTGTCCTCTGATCAGGGCTTTTCTCTGGTCTGCTGTTCTGCTAAGTTTTCTATAACCTGCCATTTTATTTTCCTCCATTTGTGGAACATCTGCCAATGCTCTTCGGGCTTACTTGACAGATGCTGTCTTGTCCATAATGTCCAGTGCCGGGATTGCCAAGGCTGCTATCCGCCTGCACTGTATATAACTCGGGTTGAATTTTATTCTTCGCTCGGGTTGAGCTGTAATCCCAGCTCTTTCAGCTTGCCAAGTACTTCTTCAAGTGATTTACGTCCGAGGTTACGAACTTTCATCATATCTTCCGGAGTCTTGCTGCAAAGCTCTTCTACTGTATTGATACCTGCTCTCTTCAGGCAGTTGTAAGAACGTACGGAAAGTTCCAGTTCGTCGATGTTCATCTCCAGAACCTTTTCTTTCTCATTGCTTTCTTTTTCAATCATGATCTCTGCTGATTTCGCATTCTCAGACAGATCGATGAACAGATTCAGATGAGCACTCAGAACCTTTGCTGCAAGGCTGACTACCTCATCCGGAGCCAGTGTTCCGTTTGTCCAGATATCCATGGTCAGTTTATCGTAATCGGTTACCTGACCTACACGGGTATTCTCGACTTTATAGTTTACACGGTCAACCGGTGTGTAGATAGAATCTACTGCGATCACACCGATCGGCATATCATCTGTTTTACCTTTATCCGCACTGATATAGCCTCTGCCCTTGGTGATGGTCAGTTCCATATACAGTTTACAGTTTGTACCGCCGTTCAGGGTTGCGATAACCTGATCCGGATTCATGATTACGATATCGGAGTCTGCCTTGATATCAGCAGCGGTGACAACGCCTTCGCCTTCATACTCGATGTATGCAACTTTCGGCTCATCTGTTTCGCTGTTGTTCTGAATAGCAAGGGACTTGATATTCATGATGATCTCTGTAACGTCTTCTTTTACTCCCGGAATTGAGCTGAATTCATGGAGTACACCTTCGATCTTTACCTGGCTTACTGCTGCTCCAGGTAAAGATGAGAGCATGATTCTTCTAAGTGAATTGCCGAGTGTTGTACCATAACCTCTCTCCAGAGGCTCAACAACAAATCTTCCGTATTTCTTATCTTCTGAAATCTCAGCTATTTCAATTTTAGGTTTATTAAAATCGAACATATAGTCCCTCCTTGTTGGGTTATTTGGTGTATGAGGGGTTCTACGCACCGTAGTACGGTGCTATTTATTACTTAGAATACAGCTCGACGATAAGCATCTCGTTTACAGGAACATCAATCACTTCTCTTGCTGGAAGCTCTTTTACCGTACCTTTGAGTGCTTCCATATCGCAATCCAGCCATTCCGGTACCAGTCTGCCGCCTGTTACTTCTACGATATCTTTATATCTCTGCATAGATTTGCATTTTTCTTTGATTTCGATAACGTCGCCAGCTTTTACCAGATAAGATGGAATGTTTACCTGCTTACCGTTTACTGTTACGTGTTTATGATCTACGATCTGTCTTGCTTCTCTTCTTGTTCTTGCAAAACCAAGACGGAATACTACGCTGTCCAGTCTGGATTCCAGCATAACCATCAGGTTTTCACCTGTCATACCCGGCATTTTTTCAGCTTTTTTGTAGTAGTTACGGAAAGGTTTTTCCAGAACACCATAGATGAATTTTGCTTTCTGTTTTTCGCGAAGCTGCAGACCGTACTCACTCATTTTACGGTTTGCTCTCTTCAGCTCTCTATTGGATTTTTTATCATATCCTAAGTAAATCGGATCCATACCCAGGGATCTGCATCTTTTAAGAACAGGAACTCTATTTACTGCCATTTCGCTAACCTCCTAATTAGACTCTTCTACGTTTCGGTGGACGACAACCATTGTGTGGAACAGGTGTTACGTCGCGGATGCTTGTTACTTCCAGACCACATGCCTGAAGAGCACGGATTGCTGCTTCACGACCTGAACCCGGTCCTTTTACAAATACATCTACCGTCTTGAGTCCATGAATCAGAGCTGCTTTTGTTGCAGTCTCTGCAGCCATCTGTGCTGCATACGGAGTAGATTTCCTTGAACCTCTAAATCCCAGACCACCGGCACTTGCCCATGATAAAGCATTTCCTTCTGCATCTGTCAGAGTTACGATTGTATTATTGAAAGATGACTGAATATGTGCCTGTCCGCGTTCAACGTTTTTCTTAACGCGCTTTTTTGTCACTTTTTTGGTAACTTTTTTAGCCATTTTAAACTAACCTACTTTCTTTTCGCTTTCTATAGTTAACTTGATCTGCTTTGCAATTTCCTGCTCAGGTCTTATTTCTTCTTGTTTGCAACAGTTCTCTTAGGACCTTTTCTTGTTCTTGCGTTTGTCTTAGTCTTCTGACCACGAACCGGAAGACCTTTTCTGTGACGGATTCCTCTGTAGCATCCGATCTCCTGAAGTCTCTTGATGTTCAGAGCGATCTCTCTTCTCAGATCACCTTCTACTGTATAATGCTCGTCCATTACGTCACGGATTCTGCTTACTTCTTCGTCAGTCAGATCTCTTACGCGAGTATCCGGATTAACCTTTGCATCTGCAAGGATTTTGTTAGCGCTTACTCTACCGATACCGTAGATGTAAGTCAGACCAATTTCGATACGTTTTTCTCTTGGTAAGTCTACACCAGCAATACGTGCCATGTAATTATTCCTCCATTTTCTTTGAGAATGTTATGTACAGCCCGCCATCCGGGTATGATAACGTCTGAAATGATGTGTACATTTTCATTCTTCCTTATATTGTCCCTAATTGAGGCTTACGGCAAAACCGTCCGCCCAGCCGCACAAAAACCGTACAGCCTTTCCGTATTTGCGACGGTACTCACAAATCCGGTATTACAAGCAATATATCATGGTCTGCGACAGTCAGCCGATATCTTCTGACACACGGGACTGTCGTCCCTTTCTCACCCATATATATTGTTATCAGCATAAACAACGCCGCCTGGCGGTTCATACTGCAGCCGCACTTAATTCAAATAAACAGTTCTCAGTTTGTTATAAATTAACCCTGACGCTGTTTATGTTTCGGGTTCTCACAGATGACTCTGATGCTTCCCTTTCTCTTGATGATTTTGCATTTTTCGCAAATCGGTTTTACAGATGATCTAACCTTCATGGTTCTGCCTCCTTTCACCAATGTTACCCCTAAAATCAGGTGCAAATGGACATAAAAATTGCGTAATTCCGCAAAGTCCGAATATCAGTATAGCACCTGTCTTTTTAAATTGCAAGCCTATTTTTCTTTCTATATAATGCAAAATATATTTTTGTGGAATATGTACAGAATATATGCTATTATATGTGCATAATTATCGGTATTGTAAAGATACCAGTGTCAAAAGGCTGAAACTGCGATGTGTCTGCACAGAAGCGGTTTCATGGCTTACTTTAATATCTTGTGAACGAAAGAAGGGATCTTTTTGAATCTGCTGATCGTAGACGATGAAAAATTTTCAGTAGAAGCTCTCCAGAATACAGTTCCCTGGGCAGAACTTGGGATCCATCATGTCTTTTCCTGTTATAATATCCAGGATGCAAAAGAACTGCTGGAAAACGAAACCATAAACATTATGGTCTGTGATATCGAAATGCCTTCCGGAAGCGGCCTGGATCTGCTCGCCTGGGTGGAAAAAGAAGGTATGCCACTGGTATCGATCCTGCTGACCTGCCATCCGGACTTTTCCTATGCAGTCACTGCCCTGGAGCATGGGGCACTTGCCTATCTTTTAAAACCGTTCAAGCCAGAAGAACTGCACAGCACCATACGCCAAGCGATCGCCAAAGTCCGGGAACTTCAGCATATTGCCAGACTCCAGAAAAGAGAAGCTCTCTCCAATGCCAGCCGGACGCTTGTGCAGGAACAGTTCTGGTTTCAGCTGATCACCGGAATGTTCCTAGACTGCGACCGTTCTTACGTTGCATGGGAATGCTCCTGGAAAAACATTGATTTTCCGGACGATACCCTGTTTTATCCTGTCCTGTTTCTGGTTACGAAAAATCAGGCAGACGGCATGAACCGAAGTCTTGTAAATTTCACTGTCAAAAATGTTTTAAACGAAGTCCTTCTGTCTTCGGGAAACTGTCCGCCGCCGGTCACACTGTTTTCTTATTATGTGGTGCTGATTCCTGCTCCTGTTCTTCTTCCCGAAAAAGAAATGAAAGAAAAATATGACCATATCATCGATTTTCTGCGCCGGAACTATCATCTGCTTCTGCAATATTTCTGCGGAAAAACCGTGTCATGGAATGAGCTTTATGAGCAGGTTTCTTCTCTTCGCAGGCAAGCCGACACTTTGCTTGCCTCCTTGGAAAATGCGTGCGACAGTCAGAAGGAAAATGTATCTGTCATCGAGCAGAGCATCCGTCTGATCCAGGAGAATCCGGACATTTCCCGTGAAGAACTCGCCTCCCGTTTCTTCCTGAATCCGGATTACTTTGCCAAACTGTTCAAAAAAGAAACCGGAAAGGCACTTAGCGATTACATTGCCGACCTGAAACTGGAAGAAGCAAAATATATGCTCTCGCAGACGGCGGACGGCATCAGCAATATTGCTTCGCTTCTCGGATACAGCAACTTTTCTTATTTTTCAAAAATGTTCCGTAAAAAGACCGGCATGACCCCAAGTGAATACCGCAAAGCTTATTACGGAACGATTCCTTCCTGAGCAGCTTTCCATTCGTCCACCTGCTGCTGAACTTCTTTTACCAGCTGTTCTGATCCTGCCTGCCGCAGCTCTTTTCGAAACTGCGGCAGTACCTGCTCCACATCGCAGACTCCGCAGTTCAGTTTGTCTTTATATTTATTGATCACATTCTGTATTTTCACAAGATCCACCGAAACTTTACTTGCATCAAACCAGAATCCGTATGCCGGTGAGACGATGGCATCCTGTTTCATCTCTTCCATCTCTTCTTTGACATTCTCATCGACCCCGACCCACAGTTTTGCGTTCAGCCGGTTAAACATCCATTTATAGTACAACTGGTAGGAATCGTCATTTTCTTCTGTTTCCGGAGGGTTTTCCAGATGTCCGTCTCCACGCTCCACATAGTCTGCTCCTTTCAGGCCATACAGAATGGTCGTCAGAATATCCTGGTCTTCATAAATGGCATTTAATGCCTGCACTGCCTCTTTCGGATAAGTACAGTTTCTGGCAATGCACCACACATACACCCAGTCACATTCTGTATCAATCAGTGGTTTCTGATCAAATACAGCATATGCTATTTTATCGCCATTCATATTTTCCAGATATTCCCTTTCATCCGGACGTACCACAACTTCAGATGAAAACGCAAACCCTCCTCCCAAAAGCGACTGTCCATATTCTCCGAAAGTCATGATATCTTTTGGAAGATAACCTTTCTGATACCATTTTTGAATCATCCGCACACGCTTTTCATATTCTTCTGTCTCATACATATTTTTGACCTGCAGCGTATCATCCTCATAATCCACCATGCAGAGCATGTCATCCAGCAGATCACCGATCGGATTCCTTGCAATTGCGATCGGTCCTGTCTTTGCTTTTGCCCAGGGAATGATATCCGGCTCATTTTTTCTGATCGTCTCAAGCAGAGGTTCCATATCTTCGATCTTCTTTACCTTACTCAGATCCATCTGATATTTCCGGACGTATTCATTATTAAAAAGCACTCCGACATAATTTGTGTCACTGTATGTTTTCGGGATTCCATAGACATGTCCGGACAGACTTTTTTCAATCTCTGCTTTATCTTCCAGTACTCGTTTCAGTTCTGATCCGTATTTGTCAAGATACGGAGCCATATCAAGCAGCATACCTTTCTCTGCATACTTTTTGAATTCTGCATAATAAAAGCCTTTGATATCCACGCCTTCTGCTGCATCTGTATAAAATGCAAAATCTTTCCCCGCACTCGTGTCATCTCTTAGCAGTTCGATCTGGAATCCATATTTCTGATGTGACAGATCCCCCAGCTTTTCGTTGACTCTTTGAAGGGCAGAATCACTTGCCGCTATTCCGGATACACCGACCTTGATCACCGGCTCTTCTTTCTGCTTTTTTGTCTGCCCGGCTGTTTTGCTGCATCCGCATATGCTCAGCAGCATCGAGAGCATCAGTGCCGTGATTCTTTTTATGCCTCGGATTTTTTTTCTTCTCATTGCATCACCTTCCACCTTTTAGTATCTTCTCTTCACTTAGCAATGGATTTTTTCTCCTGATATGGTATCATAAATTCAGGAATCCCGCCGGCATCCTTACCATTGCAGAAAATGTTTCCATCTTTGCTCAACTGTTACTCGCCCCGGGTAATCTTAACCCCATACTATAATAGCACAATTTAAACTTTCTTTTCACAGTCAAGGAGTACTTTTATGAAAAACCTGATCCGGAAAATAAAAAATCTCTCACGCATCCAAATGCACTTTGTCTGGTTCTATCTGGCTGCTTTTCTTCTCTCTGCCCTGGTTCTGCTTTCCTGCAATTTCTGGTATAAGAACCGCATGACCGAGTATGCCGTCCGTTCAAGTCAGAATACCTTACAGCTGCATATAAATGCACTGGATACGCAGCTGGAAAACACTTCCAGTTTTCTCTCAAATTTTCTTCTGATGGACACCGACCATGTAACGCTTGCCACCACAGACAATGCGGACGAATGTCTCAACGCCCAGCTTTCCATTCAGAACACCTTTGCCCAGCAGCTCTCTCTTTACGACAATATCAGCGGACTTTTGTTTTATGCCCCATGGTCGGATGTCTTTCTCATGAAAAGCAACCTGACCGAACCGCTCTCAGACCGGATCGCAATTCGGGATTATATAAAAGACTACTACCTCCGGACTCGCTCTGCGGAAGATGCACCTTCCATCCTTCGCTGGTTTCCGGTTTCTTTAAACGGACATACCTTTCTGATCTCCATTGCTTCTTATGAGCATACTTATGTTGCTTCCTGGTACCGTATTGAGACGATTCTCTCCCCGCTGACTTCTCTGGAAGATTCTGAGCATATTTCCTATTATCTTTCGGACACCCGTCAGGATTCTTCCCTCTATTCCGTAGATTCCAGAGTCCTTTCTTCCGAAGAAGCTCTGCATCATTCAAAATCTTCGATTGCGATCTCTGTGACTTCTTCAGAAAATAATTATGCTCTCTGGAGCTGTATCCCGACTTCTTCACTGACTGCCGGATTCGGAAGCTTTGTTATCATTCTGCTGATCCTCGGATCTGTATTTCTGTTTCTGATCTTCTTTCAGGCAGTACTTTTGCAGCGACAGGTTTTAAAACCGGTCTCTGTCATTACCAGAGGAATGCAGAGTCTGCGTCAGGGAAATTTCGGTGTGACGCTGCCGGTTCCGCATGTAAAAAACGAATTTTCCGATATGACAGAAACATTCAATTTTATGAGCAGTGAGATCCAGACGCTGAAAGTCCGGCTCTACGAGGAAAAACTGGACCGTGCAAATATGGAACTGGATTATCTGACACTTCAGATCAAACCACACTTTTACCTGAACTGCCTGAATGTTATCTACAGCCTGAACCTGAGCGGCCGCACAGAGCTTGTCTCCCAGATGACCTCTTATCTGATGATCTATTTCCGCTACCTGTTCAAATCCTCTTCTTCCCTTGTTCCTCTGAAAGAAGAAATGGAACACATCCGCACCTATCTGCATATTCAGGAACTTCGTTCTTCTTCGGATTTTACGACCGACTTCTCCATTGATGAAGTTGCTGCCGTACATCCGATCCCGGTGCTGTCAGTTCACACGTTTGTCGAAAACATCTTCAAACATGCTGCCTCCTCATGTGATGATCTGGAAATCTCTCTGGAAGCCCATATGGTCTCTGAGAACGGAACGGACTTTCTGCACATTCAGATTCACGACAATGGCGATGGTTTTGAGGAAGAACAGTTAAAGCAGCTCAACGATATGCACAGTCCTGCTCCAAAAGACGGAAAACACATCGGAATCCACAACATAAAGCACCGCCTTCTCTCGATCTATGGGGAAAATGCAAGACTGCTGTTTTCCAACCACGAGGAGGGCGGTGCCAGGATTGATTTCTGGATTCCTTAATTCAGAAATTTTGACTGTTTTTATTTCACGGTAACTTTCACTTTCTTTGTCACGCCATTGCAGGTTACACGGATGCTTGTTTTTCCTTTTTTCTTACCTTTGACAACGCCTTTTTTGCTGACAGTTGCAATCTTCTTATTCATGGATTTAAAGGTAATCTTATCTGCTGTGGACGCACTTGCTTTGATCTTTACTTTCTTGCCTGCTTTTACACTGACTTTTTTCTTTGCAACAGTCAGAATTGTTTTCTGATTCTGCTGTGCTTTTTCAAAGGCTGCTTTTGCTTCCTGTGCTTCTTTGGCTGCTTTTGTTGCTTCTGCTGCGGCTTTTTCTGCTGCCACTTTGGCTGCTTCTGCTGCCTTCTGTGATGCCTCTGCTGCCGCTGCTTTTTCTTCTGCTTCTTTTTGTGCTTCTTCTGATGCCTTTGCTTTTTCGGCTGCGGCATTCTTTTCGTTCTCTGCAGCTTTGGCTTTTTCTTCTGCTTCTTTCTTTGCTTCCTCTGCTGCCTTTGCTTTTTCGGCCGCTTCCGCTGCTTTCTTTTCTGCTTCTTTTCTTGCTGCCTCTGCCTCTTTCCGTGCTGCTTCGGCTGCGGCTTTCGCTGCTTCTGCTTCTTTCTGGGCTTTCTGTGCGGCTTCTGCTGCCTTGGCTGCATCAGAATTGATCAGCTTACTGTTCATCGTGTCAAAAACTTTGGTTCGCTTGATCACGTTCAGCATATTGATCGCAGATTTCTGAAGATCACCAAGTCTCATCTCGCCGTCTTCCAGACCTTTGAGAACCTGTGCTTCGTTTTTACCAGGCATCTCGCAGTCATTTCCTGCACGCATCATCACGGCACGGATATTTCTTCCATAATACATAGATCCCTGTTTTACGCCAAATACAGAATACCAGTCAGACATTACAAATCCGTCAAATCCCCATTCATTTCTCAGAATCTCCGTCAGCAGTCCATAGTGCTGGAAGGTAGAAGCTCCATTTACCTGATTGTAAGAGCTCATAATAAACATCGGAGCCGATTTTTTGACGGTGATCTCAAAACCTTTCAGATAAATTTCTCTCGCTGCACGTTCCGAAACAACGGAGTTGCTTCCAAAACGGCTCGCCTCCTGGTTATTGAATGCAAAATGTTTGATCGTCACACCGATTCCGGTTGCACTGCCGTCTTCGTTTTTTTGCACGCCATCGGTAACAGCGGCTGCTGTAAGACCGGATACCAGCGGATCTTCCGAATAATATTCATAGTTACGTCCACAGATCGGATCACGGTGAATGTTCATGCCCGGTGCCAGAAGAGAAGTAATACCAAGCTCCAGCATTTCGGTGCCGATCGCACGTCCAACCATCTCGATCACCTCTGGATCCCAGGTCTGTGCAAGACAGGTACCTACCGGGAATGCAGTACAATACTGATAGCGGTAACCTTCCTCGGTAAACAGCTCTTCACCGGCTGCGATTGCTGCATTGTAATCTTCTTCCGATTTGATTTCTGCATCATAATAATATGCCGGTTTGGTACTCATCTCATATGCATGGAATTTATAATAGGTAATGCCAGGAATATACGCTGCTCCTTCTTCTACCGGCAGACAGTTCAGATATTTGTTTGTAATACGGATACCGGCCGGTCCATCGGAAAGAACGATATTCGGGATAAATCTGGAGTTATAAAGGTTGCTTGTCGTCTCGCCTGCTGCTCCGAAAACAGAGTCTGCATTGTTTCCGATGATCGGTGCATTGTCGCCGCTCGCCTGAACACCTGTATAAGTTCCGCCTTCCACCAGGTCTGCAAGTTCGGTATTTGACATACTTGCTACCAGTTGTCCAGCTGAAATTTTGCCGGTTCTTTCCATACTTAGTTGAATTTAACGTGAAAGAGTTCTCCGAATAGCACTTTCGCTTTCAATAGTTCAAAACTGTTTCGACCATACATTACCCGTTTTATGACTTTGATTTTATTTACACTGCCTTCTGCTAAGCCATTATTATACGAATATATAATTCCATTTTTTACAGCTGTTATATCCTTTTTTATGCCGTTTATGAATGTTTGAAGTTCAGGGATATCATATTTTTGTGCTGCATTGATCCATTCATCTAATTTTGTAGGTTTTTTAGAGAATATGACATTACAAAAGTCTTTGGTTAATGTATATAACTCACTCAATAAAGGATATTTTTTTAATACTTCCTGATACTGTTTGACAGTGATTGTGCCAATATCCTCGAGTTTTTTATAAACCAGCTGGCATAAGGATTTCCTTTGCACATATTCAGAATGCGGCTTTTCTGTTTCATTCTGTTCATGCATTCGTGTTCTTTCTTTTTGCATAAACATTCGTAACGAAGCTACACTGCCAGTATATCCCTTTTTACAAATAATATCATGTATTTGGGGATACGTTAATCCCTGGCTCCTGAGTTTTATTACCTCGTTCTCATATGGAGCTAATTTTCCTGGAATTCGAACATTATAGTGACCATTTGTAACTGAAAAATCAGGATTTAAATAATTTTGTATAGTCTTATGGGCACGGTGCATCTGAGATGCAATCTGCTCAATCGGATATCCTGCCAAAGCCATTTCTCTTGCTTCTTTTATTTCCTGTTCTTTTTGTTTTATTGCCAGCTGGTGTTGCCGTTCCCTGGCAATTTCCTTGCTTTCTGGAATCTGGTCTTCTGGAATCGCAAGATATTTTTGGATTGTTTTAGGTGAT
Organism: Hominisplanchenecus sp.; assembly: GCF_046967715.1. Lineage (NCBI taxonomy): Bacteria > Bacillati > Bacillota > Clostridia > Lachnospirales > Lachnospiraceae > Hominisplanchenecus > Hominisplanchenecus sp. Next base: position 6,923 of record NZ_JBKVNQ010000054.1, on the reverse strand, counting down.
GAATGTAACAATAATGCTATATCCGATATGGTCAGTCCTTCCCTGCGTTTTTCATGGGCGAATTTTATACGCAATGACCGGTTTGCAGTGTTATATAATGCTTTCATTTCATCCGTAACGCTTTCTGTTAATGGTATTTCAACCCTTGCAGGAAACTCACGAAATATATATTTACAGATAACTTCCGAAAGTCCCTTTATCAAGTGAAAACGGTCACTAATCTGTATGACATCAGGATGAGAATTTGTAGCAGCGAATGCGTATGTAATGGCTCCATCCCTTGAAATAACTTCGATATTGTGAAACGTTTTCAGCCAGTTGCAGACATCATTTGTATCTCTTGACGGAATCATATCAACAATCCGATGATTTTCCAAATTTATCATAACTGTTCCATAAGAAAATCTTTTACGGAGAGCAAAGTCATCCACACATACCATTTTTACAGAAGATTTATCCACAATGGATGGCATTTTTTTTAAGCAGATCACAGATGCTGCTTTTGCAAACTGAAATATTTTCGCTTTTTAAAAGTTTAGAAGCATTCAACGAGCTTAGTTGGGATGATGTATATAAAATATTTTGGATTAACCTGTTCGTTTTTTTCGATTTAGCAGCCACAAATGGATGTTTCTCGGAAAAAGTTTTATGAGAACAGTCCAGATTCATACATCGCATTTTCCTGGTATCTACCAACAGAATGACCTTTTTTCCTTGCATAGGAAGATCTTGAATTTCTCTTTCATAAATAGAATGAACTTTAGATGTTTTTCTTCCACAAAACGGACATTCTAATTCAGTTATTGTTGATGCAATATGAAAAATCACTTTATCTTCTTTTATGCGATATTGTATTAGTTCATAGGCTGGGTCAAGTAACTTAATAAATTCGTCCATATAAATATCCCTCTTGGTAAATATATTTTGAATGTATTATATAACTTTAACACATCAATTTCAACTAAATGTGGAAAGAACCATTTTGCCGTTTACCACATCAACCAGTGTATAAGAATCAGATGTTGTCACTTTTTCCAGTTTTTCTCCCTCTTTCTTATCTTCTGACTGAGCGTATGCATAAGAATCGCTGTTCTCATCGTTTTCACTGACATAGGCGGTGATTTCGCCGTTTCCGTAGGTGTGTGTTTCTGCATTTGGGAAATCCTGGCTCTTAAGGCTTAAATCTTTGTGATCTGCACTGACTCCGTCTGCGGTAATATCGACTTTTGTTCCAAAGTCTTCGGAAGCAGAATCCAGAAGATCTACTGCGGTCGCACTATCTTCCATCACATATTTCGCATCGTAGCTGCCCGCTTCCATGCTCTCTTTTGTCAGTCCCAGTTCGTTGTCACAGTACTCGGTCACAACTTCTGTGTCCAGGGAAATCTTTGCCGCTTCTGCATTGTTTCTTGAGCTGTTTCCGACACGGATCGTATAATCACCCGCTTCCATCACATAAGCTTCTTTTTTCTCATCGTAGCTTGCCATATCATCGGTATCAAATGTAATCTCCACTTTCTGAGATTTGCCGGCTTCCACTTCTACTTTTTTGTAGCCTGCCAGCTCCTGATACGGTTTGTCCAGCTCACCGTCCGGTGCTGAGAAATAAACTTCTACTACTTCTTTGCCGTCCGCTGTTCCGGTATTTGTAACCGTTGCACTGACTTTGATCTGATCTTCATCTGCTTCTACGGAATCGGTATGGATCTCAAAATCCGTGTAAGAAAGTCCATATCCGAATTCATATGCCACTTTCTTTCCAAACGTATCAAAATAGCGATATCCCACAAAAATATCATCCTGATAAAATTCTTCCAGTGAATTTCCATCGTTGTTTGAAATCGTTGCCGATGCCGGATAATCTTTATAATCGATTGCCCAGGTATCTGTCAGTTTTCCAGAAGGGTTGTATGTTCCGTTTAATACCTGAACGAGTGCGTGTCCTTCATTCATACCAGCCTGTGACATCAAAAACAGGGCATCCAGACCTTCGATCTTATCACGGTTGTATTCATCTCCTTTTGTATATCCGCCAAGTCCGTTGAAAAAGTTTGTATCCACGATTCCACCGACATTCAGGACTACGATCACATGCTCAAATTTCTGTCCAAGTAAGGTCAGGTTGGCCTTTTCTGCATCGCTTAAGTAATAATCACCTTTGTCGATCGCACGGTCTTTTCCTTCTCCGGATGTACGTGCCAGAACATAAATAGCGGTATCTGTCTCTTTTGCAGCTGCTTCCACATCTGCCAGACCTTTTTCTGTGTCTCCATAGACCGGCTCATTATGTACATAATTAAAATTCAGCTGTCCTTCATATTTTTTCAGTTCCTGATTGTATTCTGCTATACGATCCTCCAGGAAAGAGGTCTCTTCGCCATCGTACTTATGGTTATTTACAATATCATAACCGGCATCTTCAAAACCCTGTTTTACAAGGATATTTCCCTCTTCCCTGACATTGACATTACCGGAACCGGTACCTCCCTTGATCGTATTGTACACACCGTTTCCGTACAGTGCTACTTTTGTGCCTTTTTCCTGAGAGATCGGCAGTGCCTGATCTTTATTTTCCATCAGGACCATGCCCTGTGTTGCTGCATACTGGGAAATTTCTGCATTCGCCTTTTCCCTTTCAATACTTGCATTCGGATCCAGATATCCGGATGCCGCAAATGCTGTTGTACTCATGCTTCCGGTCGCCATAGCTGCCGCAAGTGAGATTGCCAGAAATTTTCTTACCTGTCTGTTTTTCATGTTTTCTCCTTTCACATACCTTTGCTTTGTACTTGATTTGCTTTCGATTCATACTTGCTTTTGATGTTGAAATTTTAGCAATTTTCTTTTTCTGCCTCTACCACTTTGCAGATGTAAACTGTTCTTTTGCGGATATCTGTATATGTGAAAGGTTTGTTTTTCATAGTTCACAAGAATATCTGCTTCTATTTGAATTACCTTTTCCTGATCTTGAGATTTATATTTTATGATGCCAGGGTCAAACGGTCTAAATCCACATGAGCTTGCTCATAGGTGGATGAAAGACCTTGGGACCCGCCCCGATATGAGCATAAAAGTGGGATGATAATCCCACGATATGCGAATACCGGAGAGGATTGTGGGAGTGCAACGCACGGAACAATCCGTAGGCATCATAGTTGGGGACTTTTGACACCCACATCATTTTATTGATTTTGCCCATATTTTATGATACTATAATCGGAACATTATTTATTTTGTAACTGTTCAGAGCCAAGCAAAATTTCATAAAACAGGTGTAAAATGCTTGCATTTTTAAGACTGTTTTTGAAATTTTATTTGGCGGATACGCCACACCGACGAAATGCGTAGCATTTTGGAGGTTGGCTCTGAACAGTTACTCTATTTTTTTCATTTTCAAAGGCGTTCTGCTTATATTTCTTGTTACAATTCACCAAAACGATGTCTGTAAAGTGCATATCTGATATGAAGTACTCATGACATCACAAAAATAAGGGAGAAAAATATGATTTTAAGTAAAAAAACAAAACATGGATTATTGTCTATGGGGCTTGCTTTCGGCATACTGACCTCATCCGTCGTTTCGCCTGCATCTGTTTCTGTTCTTGCCAGCGACTATTCTGCCAGAAATGTGCTGTCTGATGCTTATATCCAGTCACAGTTCCCGGCACCAATATCAGAAGAGGACATAACCTCTGCTTCTGTCCGAAGCGAGGCTTTGCAGCTTCAGAGCAGCAAAAGAGCATTTGATCTTGATCTGTCCGGTCAGTCATTTGATGGTTCCGGCGGAATTGATTACTCCAAAAATGCCAAGTACATGGATGTATTGAAAAATCTGAAAACGACTCAGAACGATCAGACGATCATCCTTCGTTTTAAGACTTCATCCGATGGTCTGCTCTTTGGTGCCGGTACCGATGCACTGACCACCACCGGTAAAAATATGACGGTCTCGATCCGTGACGGCAAACTGCGTCTTGTAATGCGTAATACAAAAAAAGCAGATGGTGCACCTGCCGGCGGCCTGAAGGGTTCTTTCAATGTCAACCTTGCCGATGGAAACTGGCATACCGTTGCTATCAGTTTCCTGCCGTCTCTTAATTATGTCAATGACAACGTACGCATCGCCGTGGACGGCACGGACCTGAACTATGCTTCCAACACCTGGGGCAGTTCCTGGAAAGCAGGCTTTAACCAGGGAGCCGGGGCAGACTACAACCTGCTTCAGATCGGCGGCGGTTCTTATGTCGGTGTCAACAACAACGACTACGCTTCTGCCAATTTTAACGGTAAGATTGATTTTATCACCGTGATCGACAAAGCCTACAGCATGGATGACCTGAAATCCATCTCCTACGAACAGGTCAGCTCGGTCACCACCAAACTCAATGCCATGCGTCAGAGCGGAACCGGCAAGACATGGCTCTTCACCGGCGGTACAGAGGCGGTTGCCGATTTTAAAAACTCCTCTACCATCCGTAACTGGATTGGGCTTTTTGAGGATACCATGCGCAGCGGCGGCAGCTATATTGAAAGAGGACGTTTCGTATTCAATACAGCCCGTCGCGGTTCCGATGTTGCTTCTATTCTTGCAGATTACGACAGACAGATCGATGCTTACCACACGGAGGCAGTAGCCATCTCAGTTGGTGCCGAAGACTACAGCAAAGGCCAGGCAGGACTGGATACCTTCAAAGAAAATTTGAAAAAACTGGTGGATAAAATCAATGCTTCCAGAAAACTTGCCGTTGTGATCACCCCTTATCCATCCAAAGACCCTGTGCAGAATACAAACATTGCTCTTTACAAAGCTGCCATTGATGCTGTTGTCTCTGAAGATGCAAAAATCGTAGATTTCTCTTCTATCGCAGTTTCCAATATCAACGATGACGGCACTCTGACACTGGAAGGTCATCAGGCGGCTGCAAACCTTCTGAAAAACGCACTTGGCTTCGGAAGCAGTACAACTTCCTACAATTTTCACCTGAAAAACCTCGCACCAGGCTCTTACCGCACAGAAAAGAAGGAAAATGCTGATCAGATCACCGTAAAAGCAAACGGCACCACTCTGGAAGTTCATGCAGGCGGCGTTTCTGACTCCGCTGCAAAACTTACCTACACGCTGACGGACATTAACGGACAGATTTTCTCCGGCAGTGCTTCTGCTTCTGATTTTACGGTATCCGGTCTGAAGCCAGGAGAAACTTACACTTTGACGGTCAGCGACAACAGCCGCTCCGATGGTGTAACGGAAACCTATAAACCAGTCAGCATCAAGATTACGGATGGCTCTACCGGTACACTTATTTCTGAAACTTCCGATTCTGAGTACGATTTCTCCGATTTGCTGAAATCCAAAAAATCGTTAACTTACTTGTTTATGGGCGACAGTATCACTCATGGCGTTGTAACAAACGGCTACGACAACGTACCGCAGCTTTTTGCCAAATATCTGGATGAACTCGGAAGAAAAGATGACGTTGTGATCAATACCGGCGTTTCCAACGCCACCATCGCAACGACTCTGGATCAGATTGAAACGCGGCTGAAACGCTACCAGCCGGATGTCGCTGTCATTATGCTCGGCACAAACGACTGTGCAAAAAATGGTGAAAACAACGTTGCAGCTACCGGCTCCACCAGCAACGGTGCGATCAGCGTTACCGAATTCAAGAATCGTTATAAAACTCTGATTCGTGAAATCCACAAAAACAATGCCAATACCCGCATTGTTCTGCGTGTTCCATGTGCAATGATCAATTATGGTCAGCGTCAGGAGACTTTCGAGGCGTTCTTTGCTTCGATCCCGGAAGTAGCAAAAGAAATGAAAACAGAAATACCGGGACTGGAGATCGCTGTTGTCAATCATCTTGAAAACTGGAACAATTATCACGATACGGTTCGCAATGACAACCTGAGCAATCCAAACTACGCAGATGCAGATAGCCTCAACTGTGGCTGGTTCTCACCGGACGGCCTGCATCCAAACGGACGCGGCAACATCGCCATGTTCCAGCAGATCATCAAAGAGCTGAACCTGTATCAGGCAAATTCCGAACTGGCAAATTTCTCTTATGCACTGAGTGACTGGACAGATGCCTCCAATATCAAAGTCGTTGCAGAGCAGAAAGATGATCAGGCTTCCCTTGCCATGAATCAGTTTGCTTCTTATACAAATGGGCTGCGTGATGTAACTCTGACACTGACCGCCCAGAACGGAACATCCATTTCCAAAACAACAGCTTATGATGCAAACGGCAGCATTTCCCTGGATACATTGGATAAAACAAAAGATTACACCCTTCGTGTCACCGGAACTGATAAAACAAACAGCAAACAAGTAACGTTCGCTTCTGAACTTACAAAAGAGATCTCACCGGACCCGATTCCAGATCCGGAACCAAAACCAGATCCGGAACCAAAACCAGATCCGACTCCGGATCCAACACCAACTCCTACTCCGGATAAGCCGACAGACAATCAACCGTCCACCCCTGGCACTTCCGATACAACAAAGGTTTTGAAAAAGGGAGACATCGTTGCTGTTGGCAAGTACTCTTATCAGATCACGAATACCGCAAAAAAAACCGCTGCCTTTGCAGGTCTTGTCGATGAGAATGTGAAAAAAGTATCGATCGCCGCTTCCGTGAAGATCAACAATACTGCATACCGCATCACTTCCGTCAAGGCAAATGCCCTGAAAGACAAAAAGAAAATCACCAGCGTAACGATTGGCAAAAATGTTTCCACAATCGGTGCAAAAGCATTCTCCGGATGCAAAAATCTGAAAAAGATCACTGTGAAAACAACCACTTTAAAGAAAGTCGGAAAACAGGCATTTAAGGGAATCCATAAGAAAGCGGCAGTAAAAGTGCCAAGAAATAAAAAGACAGCTTACAAGAAAAAATTCCGTGGGATCTTTTCAA
>NZ_JBKVNQ010000053.1:0-19175 GCF_046967715.1 Hominisplanchenecus sp. | reverse complement strand
CCCACTACCGGGCGGATTCGGGACTTTAACCCGTTAGAAACGTGCGCCGCTAGGCACACCTTACAAAAGCCCAGGCACACGGTATCATGCGCAGCCTGAGCTTTTTGATTTTTATACATTCAAGTCTTGTTCTTATGGTTTCAGTAACAAATGCGTTGACCTGTACGAAACCATCATCTCATTATCTGTCCCACTTATCGCAGAGGGAATTGATCTGACTTGTAAATCTCGCCAGATCCTTATTTGCTCCGCCTTCGTTATGGCGGATAACCGTAAGCAGTCTCTGACCTGCTGCCAGAAGTCTTGCAAACGGAGTATTTGCCTTCATTGCCTTATTCAGACTCTTCTCGGTCTTAACCACATGAACCGGTTCACATTCTTTCTCATACGCACCCGTCGCAAGATTAAAGACCGTACCGCTGTAAGGTGCTCCTGCATCCAGATGCATTTCGTTTCTCAGACGATCTGTGAAAACCTGGCACACGCTGTCCTCTCCATGAATCACAAAAACCTTCTCCGGCTTCTTTTCAAAGCTTCCGATCCATTTAAGCAGCCCATTATTGTCAGCGTGTCCGCTGATACCGGCAAGCCTTCGGATCTCCGCCTGTATCTCTATTTCCTCTCCAAACAGATTTACGGATTTTGCCCCTTCTAATATAATACGCCCCAGTGTTCCCTTTGCCTGATAACCGACAAAAAGAATCGTGCTTTCTTTTCTCCAGAGATTATGTTTCAGATGATGTCGGATTCTGCCTGCCTCACACATACCGCTCGCAGAAATAATAACTTTTGGTCTCTCATCGAAATTGATCATCCTGGAATCGTCACTTGTGATCGCTGTTTTCAGTCCTTCAAAACCGATCGGATTGATCCCCGCCTGAACAAGCTTTGTTGCCTCTTCATCGAAATCCTCATACATGTGCTTCATAAAAATGCGGGTCGCTTCAATTGCCAGCGGACTGTCCACGTAAACATCAAAATGATCATGGCCGTGGATCATCTTATCTTCTTTTATTTTGCGGATGAAATACAGCAGTTCCTGCGTACGTCCGACTGCAAAAGATGGTATGACTACATTTCCTCCCCGATCAAACGTCTTCTGGATGATCCTTGCCAGCTCCGTCACATAATCTGGAAATTCACCATGGCTGCGGTCACCGTAAGTAGACTCCATCACAACATAATCCGCATCTTTGACATACTGCGGATCACGGATCAATGGCTGATTCAGATTGCCGATATCCCCGGAAAATACAATCTTTTTCTCCACATCGTTCTCTTTGATCCAGATCTCGATGGAAGAAGAGCCAAGCAGATGCCCTGCATCCACAAACCGAATGCAGATTCCATCTGCAAGGTTGATTTTTTTGTCATAATCGCATCCAACAAGACAGTTGATCGCTCCCTGTGCATCGTTGATATCATACAGCGGCACAACTTCTGCCCTGCCGGCACGCTGCCCTTTTCGGTTCTTCCATTCCGCCTCAAACATCTGTATGTGTGCACTGTCTCGCAGCATAATATCACACATATCCGCAGTTGCTCTCGTCGCAAAAATCTGTCCCAGAAATCCCCTCTGGTAAAAAAGCGTAAGTTTACAGGAATGGTCGATATGAGCATGCGTCAAAAGTACCATGTCAATGTCACTTGCCGCAACCGGTATCTCCTGATTTTCAAATTCATCCGGTCCCTGCTCCATTCCACAGTCAATCAAAATATGTTTTCCGCAGGCTTCCAGATAAGTACAGCTTCCAGTCACCTCATGCGTGGCTCCCAAAAATGTAATCCTCATAAAAACACCTTCTCTCTGTTTTAATGATAATCTGTTCCGTTCTGTTTTCCTGCTTTTATTTTATCACATATTCTGATTTTTTAGTACTGTAATTTTTAATCCAGCTTTCGGGAAATAAAAAATCCCGATCCGCAAACACCACATTTCTCTCCTGTCAGGTATACGCGATTGCGTCCCGACTCGGAAAGGATTTTTGTTATAAAATCTCCTGTGTCTGCACATCCGGATGGTAAAATATAATAGTGATTTAATTCCGTACGTGATTCCCCAATCCACGTACTCAGTTCCCCATCTGCCTGTTTCATATTTCCTGTTATGGAAATGTAGCGAATCTGATCTCTCACCTCTGAGAAATCCCTTTTTATTGCTTCTGAATACTTTTTAAGTGATATATTACCAAGAAGCATCGCACCTGCTGTATATCCTTTTCCTGTGTTCTGGTTATGGCCTTTGCACACATCAAAATCATTATACAGCCCACATCTGGCACAACACACAAGATTTTCCATATCAATTTGAGGACTGCCGCATTTGGCTTTATCAAAAATTCTGACACTCATCAGACAGTCCATTATTTTCCAGTCTATTCCTTTATCTCCGGCAAACATTACAAGGAAACAACCCTCATCTGTTCCATAACAATGTATCTTAAACTGCCAGAAGTCTTTTTTATCATATAAAGAGCTGCCCGGCTTCATCTCCACCACACGTTTTACACCGGCACTTTGCAGTTCTTTTGCCACCTTTTCATGGTTTCCAGGAAGAATCACCTGCTCCACACGATTCTTTTTCACAAATTCCATAAGCTGATGGATAGTTGCCTCGCTTCCATCTCCCGCAGCCACAAGCCTTACCTCATCCTTACATCCGGCAAAAGCTTTCTCTGCCTTAAATTCCAGAGACTCCTCATTTTCTCCTGCACAGATATAACAGGCTACCCAGCTGTTCTTTGTCTCTGAATCTGCAACTCCTGTGGAATACATAACTCCCTGTGAAATATTCTGGAACATATTTTTAAAATATTTCGTTTGCATACGCTCTCTCCCCTTGCCTTGCAATCAAAAGCATGATGCAACCATACTTCCTTTGCAGAACAAGCCCGGCACAACTGCAAAGGAGGGAAGCCCCACGCATGGTATGCACAGTTTTTGTTTTTGCATATTTGTAATTCTTTCGTTTTTGTTTTTTGTAGTTTCTATTTTAAATCACTCGCCATATCTTTGGCGAAAACCGTTCTGCCATGAAAGGTAATGTAATGGACATTCACGCATCCCGGGGCGGCTTGTTTTTTCAGAGTTTTGTTCATACCTGAACAATTTTTTCACGCTCTAATATATTTTTGCTTAAACTCACACATAACCATTCCGTGCTTTTCACAGTTTCAGCAGTAGGATGATGCTTCGACCTGCACCGAATCGTTACACTCACACATCATAAATACATTTACTCTCTTCGCAATGAAAAATAAAATTCACGCCATTCACACGTCAGCCTGTACGTTGATTCACTGTAGATGGAGACATTCACAATCGCGATAGGAATATTAAGATTTATGTCATTGTCATTTACATACGATGTGAATTGCATATTCCGTAATGATATGCCATTTGACTTTGCACGTTCCATAATTTATATGCAAATCTTCCATGCATTTATACGGTTACAATGAATCTCTGTACAAGTTCATGCTTCAAAGCAGGTTAGCCGATGTACAGGCTATGACTTGATGTCGATCCAACTTCTCTGGTTCCATTTTTTGTCGCACTATGAACAGTTACAACCCGGTAATAATAACCAGATTTTACTGTAATTGTATCACTTACCGTAACACTTCCCACATTTTTTCCTGTTTTGCTTCTGGTAGTCACATATGCCCAGGTACTACCTTCCAATCTCTGCAAATTAACTTCTGCCGTAACCAAATCACATTTTTCATAGCAGTTAGTCGTTGCTGTTACATAGATAGATTTTGAACTTTGCTTAGAAATACCGGAATGTCCTGTTGCATAATAAGTACCAATCGTTGCGACTTCTGATTCCGGATTATTAAATTTCCATTCAAACAACTTTGTTGTTTCTACATTGTCATCATGAGTCAACAATGATCCTTCAATAATCTGACCATCCATAGGTTCTGCTGCATGGATACTAATCGGAGTTGCCAACATACACACACAGGCTGTTGCTGCCAGCATTGCTTTGAACGCTCTCTTCATCCTCATGTTTTTTCTCCTCCTTCATCTCTGTTTTTTACATTACACTATAATAAACGTTTCAGAAGGAAAAAAGTGACGCCTAAAATATCATTTTTTTAATTATTTCATCAAATTCTTCTTTTTCCAGTTCTCCAATGAGTAGATAATAAACATCATCATAATAAAAATCGGCTTTATATAAACTTTTTCCACTCTTCTCTCCTATTTGCTCTACCTTCACACCTTTTTCTAAATATTCTACGCTCAACAAATGTTGGTTTATAACTTTTCCATCTATCTCAATGACTTCTCGTGAATCTGCTGCTTTCTTACTCATATATATATAATAATATTTTTCGTCCATAGTAAGATAGTTCATAGTCGCACTTTGAATTTTATCATCAAGTTCATAACTTTCATAAACCATTCCCTCTGGCTTATATATAAGCTTTGGCACATTAATTCCCAATTCTTCATTTATCTGCTTTCGATCTCTTTCTTCGTTCGCATCAGAAATCTCTCCATCTGTTTTTTCAAGAAATACCTTCTGCCCTTCGCTTCCTACTTTCCCAAAGATATTCATAATCTGCTCTCTGCTCGCATCCGCTCCTAATCCAGCCACAAAAACTCCTCCGACCAGCACAATGATTGCTGCCCGCTGCATAATTTTTTTTCTGTTCCTCTTCCATTTTTCTTCGATCTTTGCCAGTTTCCGTCCTCTTCTCAGTGCAATCTGATCTTCCTGCGGCAACAGATCGTAAAGCTCTTTTTTACATTCCTGTCTATAGGCGTTATCATCCCATTTGCCTTCTTCTCTAAGCTGTCCGACAATTTTATTTAACAGATCCGGAGCATCACCTACATAATCCAGTTTTTCATCATTTTCAAGCTCGCCTGCAATTTTCTTTCCCTCTTTTGCAAAATTGCTTCGCATCGTTGAATAAAGTTTTGAATCAAATTCAGCTTTCTTCAGGTTCTCCCGGTCCTGATGTGAATGAATATTCCTGATTTTCCCCTCATTCTTTTTCATAAATCCTCTAGTCCCTTCTTGACTTTTTTTAATAACAGTATAAGATGATACCAGAGTCAAAATCCTGAAACCACAAAGTGCCTGCACAAGTGTGGTTTTACAGTATTTTTTGACAACCACATCATAATATTTAAACTTAGTATGTTCCCTTTAAAACAGCCCCTTCTGTCTGCTTTAAAGGCAAAATACCAAAACAGGGAGGATAAACATGAAACGTATCGTCTTAACTGGCGGTGGTACCGCCGGTCATGTAACACCTAACATTGCTCTGCTCCCAAAACTGCGGGAACTTGGTTATGATATTCACTATATCGGCTCCTATGAAGGAATCGAAAAAAAGCTGATTGAAGATGTAAACGTACCTTACTATGGAATTGCTTCCGGAAAGCTGAGACGCTATTTTGATCCAAAAAACTTCTCTGATCCGTTCCGTGTATTAAAAGGCTATGGTGAGGCACGTAAAATCCTGAAAAAGCTGAAACCGGATGTTGTTTTTTCCAAGGGCGGTTTTGTAGCTGTTCCTGTTGTTCTTGCAGCCAAACATCTCCATATCCCGGTTATTATCCATGAATCCGATATGACACCGGGACTTGCAAACAAGATTTCTCTTTCTGCTGCAACAAAAGTATGCTGCAACTTCCCTGAAACCATGGGTTACATTCCGGAAGGAAAAGCAGTCCTGACCGGCTCACCGATTCGTGAAGAGCTTCTGCATGGCAATAAACTTGCCGCACTGAACCTCTGCGGATTTGCCGCAAACAAACCGGTTATCCTCGTTATCGGCGGAAGCCAGGGATCTGTTGCCGTCAATGATGCCGTCCGCGGTATTCTGCCTGAACTTTTGAAAAAATATCAGGTCATCCATCTTTGCGGTAAAGGAAAATTAGATTCGACAAAAACAGATATGGAAGGTTATATTCAGTTCGAATACGTCAAAAAAGAACTTGCTGATCTGTTTGCCCTTGCCGATGTCTGCATCTCCAGAGCAGGTGCAAACGCTATTTGTGAGTTGCTGGCACTCAGAAAACCAAATCTGCTGATTCCGCTTTCCGCAAATGCCAGCCGCGGCGACCAGATCCTCAACGCAGAATCCTTTGAAAATCAGGGATTCAGTGAAGTTCTTACCGAAGAAAATCTGGCACCAACTATTATACTGCCAATCATAGATAAACTATACGAAAAACGTGCTGACTATGTAGCTGCTATGGAAAAAAGCGGTCAGAGCGATGCTATTTCAAAAATCACCTCTCTGATTGAAGAAGTTACTTCCGGAAAAAATTAAAGTTCCTGATATTCTTCTCCATATTTCTTTCGAATATATCTTCTGGCTCTGTAGAGTCTTGCACGAAGCACCTGTACTTCAATGTTTAGGTGCTTCGCTGCTTCTTCATAACTCATCTGCAAAATACAGATGTCCATGATCACATAATACCATTCTTTTTTCTTGTCATATAACTCTTCAAGAATACGTTCCGTCAGCATATTGTGAGATAATCTGGTTATGACACGCTCTGTATTATCCTCATGGATCACCATGAAATCTTCGATTCCATTGATGCTGTGTGTATCTTTGCGGACTTGCATCTTTCTCAGATAATCATAGACCATATTTCTTGTTGTCAGCAAAAGCCATGGCTGAATCAACTCTTCTGAGATGTTGTTCATCTGCTCAAAATATTGTAAGAATACCTGTTGACAAATCTCCTCTGCCAGCATATCGTTACCAGATCTGCTGATCACCATTTTTCGCACAAGCCTGTTATATTTATTAAAGACTTCTGTGAATTTCTTTTCCTTCATCCTACTTTTCTCCCTGCCGATATTTTGACATCCCCTGTTACTTCCATTTCTGCAGAATCTCTTCTCTTTCCTCATCTGTGAGAGTTCCTGGTTTCCAAGTTACGCCTGCATGATCTCCTTCATATCTCGGGATCAGATGAATATGAAAATGGAATACCGTCTGACCTGCCGCAACACCGTTATTCTGCACAATGTTTACGCCGTCACATCCAAAAACATCTTTCATTTTTTTTGCAACCTTTTTGGCAAGAATAAATGCCTTGGCATCCATATCTTCCGGTATTTCAAAAAGATTGGCGAAATGATTCTTCGGCAGAATCAAAGCATGTCCTTTCGTCGCCGGTCCCAAATCCAGAATCACACGAAAATCTTCATCTTCATACAACGTAGCTGATGGAATTTCACCATTTGCAATTTTACAAAAAATACAGTTATCATCTCTCATAAGTCATTTCCCCTTCCTTTTTTGTTGTTCCAATAAAGTGCTACCCAAATTTATCCACTTTATCTGTTATACTATATATTAATGCTTTTCGTTTTTAATTTCAATATGTTTTCCTAATTTTTTGCACTTTTTTGTTTATTCCTGCCAAAAACTTTACTTTTATTCGTTTTTATGCAATTATTGTCGAATTATGTCGTTTATTTCTGTTTGCTTTTTTGTTGCCCAAATGATACACTTTTTAATATACTAGGGTCAAAATCCTGAAATCAATAAAAAATCAGAAATCGGAGGAATACACTATGGCTGCTGATAAACCTTCTCTCGAAAAACAACTTGAAGACTACCGCTTTGCTCTTTCAAAAGTATCACATGAAGTACGCAATCCGGTCACTCTGATCAACAGCTATCTCCAGTTACTTGAAAAAGATCATCCGGAATTAAAGCAGAACGAACTCTGGAGTGATATCACCGAAGAAATGCTTTTTCTTCGCAGACTTCTCGATGATCTTTCCTGCTACAACAACACCTTTCGCTGTCAGTTCAGTGCTACGGAAATGTCTCCGTTCCTCTTAAAATTATCCGAGTCTGTATATCTGCTTTTTCCGGATTCCCCGATTTCCTATCAGATTTCTGTTCCGGAAAATTTGCCGACACTTTCGGTTGATCCCCTGAAATTAAATCAGGCTCTTACCAATCTTCTCCGCAACTCCTTTGAATCTGCCGCACAGTCTGTATCTTTTTCTGTTGTTGAAAAACAGGACTGCCTTCAGATCGATATCATAAATGACGGAGCTTCTATCTCCAAAGAACAGCAGACTGAATTTTTTAAACCGTTTGTCACTACAAAACCAAACGGTACCGGTCTTGGACTTCCGATCGCCAGAGGTATTATCGAGGCACACCACGGCAGTATTGCTTTTCTTTTTCCGGAAGAGACTTCCGACAGTAAAAACACTCCTGATAATCCGGATAAATCAGGCACACTGCTTAATCATATGTCAGGTAGTCATCTTCAGATTGTTTTACCCCTATGCTGAGAATCATACATAACAGAAAGCCCATGATCAGACCACCGATATGTGCACTGTTGTCAACTCCCATGCTTGTATAGCCCTGGAAAACAGAAAGCACGATCATAAGCACAAATTTTCGGCCGGAAATATCATCCAGCTTTCCTTTGTTTTTTATTACCAGCCACAGGATTGCACCCATCACAGCAAAAATTGCACCGGATGCACCCGCTGAAACCGGAAATTCCGCTCTTTTTATGTCCATATAAACGGACAGGCAGTTTCCTGCAATACCTCCTCCAAAATAAATCAGAAGATATCTTATTTTTCCAAGTTTCTTTTCCAGTATATCTCCCATGAAGATCAGCACTACCATATTGTTAAACAGATGGCTCAATCCAAAATGTAAAAACATGCTGGTGATCAGAAGATAATATTTTCCATCCTGCACGATATAAGGAGTGTAACTTGCTCCATGTGCCGCCATAAAATCTGCATTTTCTGTATCACCAAAACAGGACAGGATCAGAAATACTGCAACATTAATGATGACAACCGTAAGATTTGCAACCGAACGAGATCTCAAAAAATCCCTGATTTCATCCATTCGCTACTTTTTCACCTCCTTCTGTATAATATGATGCCAGTTTTAACGCCTGAAACCACCCTTAAGAATGACTGCGATATTTTTGCACAAGCGTGATTTTATGCCTTAAGTTTTCCCCAACATTCTAAGATTTCAGTATACTACAGGAAGTCTTTCTGTAACAGACAAAGGTGTATTTTTTATATTTTTTTTAGTTTTACAATTCTCATCCGTCATTTCTGACATATCATGTGCTATCTTTATTGTAATTGAAAAATGTATTCCAGATCCGCAAAAGAAATGCGGTCACCCTGCTGTAGTTTTTCCATGCCATCCCCGCCAAGTCTTTTTCCGTTTATGTACGTTCCATTTGTCGAATCCAGATCCATCAGAAAATATTCTTCCTCTCTTCTCAAAATTTTTGCATGAACACGGCTGATCACATCCCTATCGATACAGACATCCGCCTGCCGTCCTTCTTTTCCTATCCGGGTTTCTTCACGATACAGCAGAATATTAACATACTCCTCTGGATTCAGACTGACCAGAACTGCTATTTTAATATTTTTTCCCTGCTGCAAAATACAGGTTTCCATCTCCTCATCAAAATCATCCGATACCTGTGATTTCTTCCGTTCACCTTTTTGGAAATTTTCCTTTTGAATCCCTGCCACATAAATAAAAATGCCAGCCGCCAGAAACAGCATCCCTCCGACCTGAACGGTACTTAATACCTCAAATTCCACCAGTACGGCTGCCACTGCTGCCAATAGAATAAAAATTACTACATAGCCTGCATATTTTTTATATTTGGCTGCTTTTTTACGCCCGGCTGTTTTTTTCTGTTTCATTGATTTTTTTAAGCCGGTTGTTTTTTTATTCTGAATTTGTTTTTTTTGTTCCGCCTGACCTCTATATTTATCCGTCCTTCTCTGCATATCATTCTCATTTTTAGAAATGCCTTTTTCTCTCTGCTTCGCAGTCTTGATGTTCTCAATATTTTCCGGAATCGTGTATTCTGATTCTTCCTGCTCGAAAAACGAATCCTCGGAACAAAGATCTTCAAAGTTTTCCTGTTCAGAAACTTCCGACTCTTTTGAAATTTTCACTTTCTCTGACTGTTCCGGGTCTTCCGGCAATCCTTCCTCCTGAGCACAATTTTTCCGTCCAACCTGATAAATCATCTGCAGCACTTCCGATATCCGATAATTTTCTTCGGATGCTTTGCTGTATACTTCGTATCCAAGCATCACTGCCTGTTCGTCACTGTGATCCAGTCTTTTTAACAGGTATTCTGAGAGCTTTCGAAAACTCTCTGTCATATTTCCATCATACGTCGGAAGATAGCACAGATTCCATTCCCGTGTCTGCGTATGAAAAAAGAGAAATTCCGGTTCAAAGAGCAGTTGGTTTCCATCTAAAAGATATCTCTGGGTGTTTTCCAGTGCTTCTTTGATATCCTGCAAAAGTTCAACCATTTCTTCCTGATTGATCTGCCTTTTTTCAAACACACGGAACATCGGCTGCATTCCGGTAACCTCATAAAAAAAGACCGCTTTTCCGTCCATCATCCGGCGATTGCATTTTAATAAATGAGGAATATGATTTCCAACCAGCATCCGTACCTGATATTCCTCGCCGGTCAGTTCCCCCGGAGCATCCAGTATCATATAATTATGATCTTTATCTCTGCGATAAGAAACATCCATAAAGTTATCCCTCCCCTGCCCGCTGCAAATTTCGATATTTTTGAATCTGTTTTTTTGCATTTTTAACGGATACTTCCGCTTTACTGTTTATTTCCATTTGCCCGCCCATAAAGAAGCGTGCCACAAATCCCGGAATTCTGAACGTTGCCTTTCCTGTCGCTGTCACTTTATTTTTTCCACGTTTTACACCACCGGAAACGTTGCCGCAGGCAAGTACTCCGCTCCAGTCCGTCTGGTTTTTTCTGTCTGTGTCCAGGGCTGCTTCCATCGCCTCTGTTCTCGTCTTATTTGCGATCCAGACCTTATCATGCTGATAAAATCCAAGATAAATAAGGGCGGTAAGCAACGGAATCAGCACTGTCATAAGCAGTGCAGCCTCCACCGTAAAACTTCCATTCAAATCTCTTTTGATTTTTTGCATAATTTTCATCTCCGTCCCAGTCATTACAAAAACGTGCATAAATATCCCGCTATCAGATACGGCACAAATGGCACGCCTGTCTTGTAAGTCCTCTTTTTACACACCAGCATAACAGCTGAAACCACGGAACAGAACAGCAATGCATAAAACAACATCGCAAAGGTCTGTCCCATTCCAAGATACAGACCGCACACACAAACTGCCAGTCCATCTCCATAGCCAATGGCCTGCCTTGTCGCATAAGCACTGGCAAGCAGAAACATTCCCGGAAGTATTCCACCAAATGCCTGCCAGATTTTCTCTTTATCCACAAACATCAGAAAAAGAATCCACAAAACTGTAAATATCCATATACTGTGCAATAATATTTTTCGTTTTCTTATATCATACCAGGCGTTTATCAGCAGAAATATTCCCGGCAGAATATAAACAATCTGATTCTTCATTTTTATGATCACCCTCCACATTTTGAACAGGCTTTACGTTTCCCTGCCTCTGACAGCGGTATCTCCCGGATCGTTCTCTTTAATCCGCTGCAAGACAGTCTGGCATGATAACGATTGCCGGTATCTGTAATATAAACTGCTGCACCAACTCCGGATTTACAGCATGAACAGGCATAATATTTCGCTCCATATCGATTTCTTCTGGCTTCTGCCTGTGTAACCGTTGTCTGCTCCACAGACAGCCGCAGGTGAGTACACTTCAGACTTTTATGGTAAACGGTACCATGTGCGGTCACAAAAACCTTCTCTTTGCTTTCTTCATTTCCTTCTTTCTGCAGTTCTTTGCGAAAATCCCTTCCGGTCCATGCCCTTACAAATCCTCTCTGGATAATCTGTGGTTTTCCAAAAGAAAATACCGGCATCTGACTGCTGATTCGATACGCCGCCACCAGATCAATTTCATCTTCTTTTCCTGAAAAAGTAGAATATCCAAGATGAAAGTCCTGATCTGTTATCTTCCGTGAAGCATAAGCATAGACTGCCATCTGTTTTGCCCGGTCATGGATTTTCTGTTCCGTAGCTCCGGCTGTTTCCATAAACTGAACAAAAAAGAGTACACCAAGCATCAGATACAGAAAAATCGGAAGCACAAGTGCAGTTTCCACTGTAAGACTGGCACTTAAGGATGTTCTCCCGGATTTTTTGATAACAGCCAGGGGGATGTCTGTTAAATGATTTAATATTTTTAATTTTGAACCAGACAGAGAGCACGCCTCCTTTCATTTTCAAATTTTTATGTTCTTTCTCTCTGCGTTTCATACGGGAAATTCTCCGAAAGAACATCCTTAAATACCTTCTTTTCTACGGCTGCCCATAGCCATATTGTCCTTTTATTGTATAAGCAGTCCCCTGATTTCTGACATGCATCCAGACTGCCGGAACCCTCAGAAAAACAGGAGCCAGTTCAAAGTCTGCACTTGCCTCTGCCTGTGCCACAAGTGCATCCACCCGAAAGGTTTCTCCGCCCTTTTCCATTCTCCGGTTACACTCGATCAGATCAAGCACTCTCAAATTGCGATGCTGTTTTTTTCCAAGTATCAATAAACCAGAAAGATAATCTTCATAAGACTGCCCGCTTCCGCCGCCGGCATCATATTCTTTCAAAACCTCCGCCAGCATCCCAAGCTTTTCTAAAGGAAGTTTCCACTCTGTTTCTGCTTTGAGCATCGGAACCTTTCCTTTTGCAAGCAACGTTCTCACATCAAGCAGACTTTCCCCATATGCCCAGGCAAGCATCAGCAGTTTCTGCAATGCTCCTGCAAATTCCGGCAGTGCTGCTGCCCCTGTGATCGCAGCTGCCAGTGCCATCGCTTCCCCTCGCATCTTGGCACTTTTTGCCAGCGTAGCATAGTTCATACCTTCACGGATCAGCAGAATGCGATTGACTGTTTTCTTTAAATTTTCTCTGTCACTTTTCTGTCCGCCGATGATATATTCCAGTTCATAAGAAAGACTGTGTTCTTTGCTTCCCTTTTGATGCTTTCCTCCTTCATCAACTGCACACTGGAAATGTTTCTGAAGATAATTCAAAAAAATGGCTTCTGAAACTGGATCCGCAGAAATTTCATCGACAAGAAGTGAACCTTTTTGCAGGTTACGCTCAGACGGCAGATCTTTTCTTTCTATTGTCTTATCGGAAACCACTGTACCATCTTTCAGGACAAGACCTAAAATCCCCATACTTTTGATTTTCTTTATCTGATCAAGCGGATTCTCCACTTTTGCCTGAACAGCCTCTGTTTCCTTTATATCCGTATCCGACTCTTCCTGCTTTTCGGCATTTTCTTTTTCGGATTCCTGTCGTTTTTTTTCTTCCATCTGAGCAGCCTGTGCCCTTTGATACTCCTCATCTGCTTTCTGTTCTTCATTTTGATATTCTTCTCCTTTTTGATGCCCCTCTTCCATTTGTTTTATATTTTTCTTTAAAGCTGATGCCGCTTCCCCGACAAACAGTTCTTTCTGATTTTCCACAGCCTGACTGTAAAACACTTGTCCACCGTGATCCGTCGCAAGAGCATACTTATCCACCGTACATCTATCAAGCTCTGTGGGAAATACATCCCAGCTTCTTCCTGCTGCCAGATTATATCTGGGATTGATATTTGGCTGAATATATTTTTCCAGCTTTGTCTCCAGCACTTCTCTGATTTTTTGCTCTTCACTGCTCCCATCCAGGAACCACAGATCATACTCTTCCAGAAGTACTCTGTCATATTCTCCAAAAACGGAAAACAATCCCATATCAAAAGCTGCCGCTGCCTGAAATCTCGCTGCCTGCACCCTTACCGATTCTGCCATCGTACAGAAAAGGGACAAAAACAGCATACTGATCAAACTGAGGAACACCGTAATTGTCCCTTTATTTCTATACATTTACTCCCCTCCCGAGTTTATGCTGCACATGAGACCAGACACATGATTTTTATCTCAGTCGAGAAGACTCCCACTTCTGCAAGTGGTGAGTAATTGTTTTGCTGATATTCATCTGTCGAAATTTCTGTGCATTCTTGCGTTTTTTAATGTTTTCTAAATATTTTCATGTTGGATTTTTCAGATACTGAATGGATCAGATACTGTTGCTCTGACTTGTGATTTTGCTGAAGATTTTGTTTACCAGATTGGTAAGCTGTTTTTTGAAGATGATGACCAGACTGATCAGTACAACGAGAATCAGGATAATCTCTACCGTTGTAATTCCCTGCTCATCTTTCAGAAATGCCTGCACATGTGTCATATATTTTCACCTCCTTTCCCAGAAGATGCACAGTAATTCTAAAATGAAAATGACATCAGTGCCGGTGCCATCAGAATAATCAACACCACACCAAACATCAGCATCATTGGAACTAAGAGTTTCGTTCCCGCCTGTTCTCCAAGTTTTCGTGCAAGCTGATGCCGCTCTTCCATTCCCCGCAAAGCTTCTGCCTCCAGAAGATCCGCCAGTCCATCAGAACCTTTTCTCAGATTCTGTGCCAGTATCGTTCCCATTTTGATGTACTCCGGAAGCTGACATCTTCTGCCAAAATTTTCATATGCCTGTGCTTCCGGAACCCCACTTTTCATTTCGTTGCAGCAACGCCGTATTTCTTCGTCTATATAGTGCTCACGGACCTGTCTGCTCTGTGCCAGCCTTTCAAAAGCTCCCCGGATCGTAAGCCCTGCCCGCAGCAATGCCATTAATTTATAGAGAAAGGAAGCATATTCCATGGTAAGAGCCGTTTGCTTTTTCTTGACTGCTGCCTGTAATCTTTCTTCTTCCAGCATCCAGATACACAATGCTGTGATAACCACCAGAACCGCAATCATCTGCACGGGCGATTCTTTTTCTTTTTTCCATTCCAGCTTTTTGCCCTCTATTTCACCCGGAAGCCTCAGCTGTTCTTCCTGCACCCTTTTCTGTTCTTCACTCTGTAAAAGTTCCTGAATCTGTTTTTGCTGTTTCTCTTCCTCCGAACGCACCGGCGAAAAAACACACACAGAAAAACGGTAGTCCATCTCTCTGTCCTGACAGGAAAAATTTACTGTAATCTGTACCTGCGTACCACCCTCTGCCGGCTCCCCGACCAGGTTTCCTTTTTCATCAATAAGACCCAGATCATCTGTAAACCAGTCTGCTTTCACTTTGCCATCTAAAACAGAAGAAGGAAATTCCAGGGAACTTCTTACTTCCTGCATCGATATATTTTCCCCGAGAATCACGCTTTCCAGATCTTCGATCGCCTGCTGAAAAAACTCATCGATCTGCTGGTCACTGTACTGTCTTTCCTGCAGCAAAATCGGGATTTTCTGTGCTTCTCCTTCCCCTTCTACCTGTACTTCCAGATCCGTTTCCATGCTTCCCTGCCCATAAGAAGGTCTAGCAAGAAACGTAATTTCTTTTGCTTCTCCCGTAAAAACGGCTGCCAGAAAACAAAGTCCTGTGCCCCAGAATAGAATCATCATTACTTTTGCAATTCTTCTTGCGGTAAATTCAAAAGCGTCTTTTTCCTTTGCCGAATTTTCGACAAACTGCAGTGTCTGTTCCAGTTTCTGATATTTTACATCTTCTTTCTTTACCATTTTTGATGCGATCCATTTTCCGATTTTATAAAACGGCTGCATCATCTTTTCTTCATATCTCAATCGCTACAATCTTCCTTCCCATCAAAAAAGCAAACACATAAACACCAAGGCAGATACTCATCACTGCAATCCCCGCCGGATTCTGATACATCACATCTAAAAATCCCGGTGAAGCCAGTCCCACATAGGCAATCAGCAGACATGGAATCAGACTCATAATGTTCTGCTCCATTTTCTTTGCTGAAAGACAGATTTCAATTTCCTGTCTGGTTTCTTCCTTCTGCGATACAGAGGCAGTCGTGCTGCGTATGATGGCGATCAGATCGCCTCCTGTTCTTCTCGCTGTCTCAAATACCTCAGAAAAAATCTCAATATCTTCCACTCCGCTGCGTTGTGCCAGATCAGAAAGCAGCTCCTCCATCGTCCGGTTCAGCAAAATTCCCACACGAATCCTGCGAAATTCCTGTAAAACCGGTTCTTTTTCACTGTACAATTTCTGAAGTTCTTCATATGCCTGCGTAAATGCATTTTCAACCGAATATCCCGCCGTCAGGGCGGTAGAAACACACCGCATCCCGACCAGAAATCCCCGCTCCAGCTGTTTTCTTCTTTTCTTTGCCAGTTCTCTTCTGACTTCTCGGAAAAAGAAACAGATGCCCGGCAGAAAAACCACGGCTGCAAGCACAGAACGGTAAAATAAAAGACTGATCAGAACATCTGCCAAAATATACACCGCCGCATACCTGAACATTTCCTTTTTTGTTATCTGATAAACTTTATAATCCATACAAACCCCTTTTAAATCTGCTTTCACTGCTTATTTACGTTCAGGTCAAACGACCGTGAACCTGGCACACAATTCCTGCACGTATCAGTTTCTGCACATGGAACAGCTCCTCTTTTTTATGTAATTTTCCCACGACACACCCTTCTTTTTGCTTTCCATCTTCCAGAAATTCATACAGCACCGAAGTTACTATTTCTCCGGATTCATAATCATAACCGGTGACCTCACGAATCTCCAGGACACGCCTGCTCTTATCCCGCAGTCTCCCCAGATGGATCAGTATATCGATTCCGGATGCAATCTGTCTGCGTACCGCGGACAATGGCATCTCAAGCCCCATCAGAACCATTGTCTCCAGCCGGACCAGCATATCCGACGGACTGTTCCCGTGACCGGTACTGAGTGATCCGTCCATACCCGTATTCATCGCCTGAAGCATATCAACGACTTCATCGCCCCGCACCTCTCCGACAATAATCCTGCTTGGTCTCATTCGCAGACTGCTCTTGATCAGATCCCGGATCGTAACTGCATGTTTTCCTTCGGTATTTTCTTTTCTTGCTTCGAGACGAACCAGATTTTCCACGCCCTGTATCTGTAATTCTGCGTTATCTTCAATCGTGATGATCCGCTCGTCTTTTGGAATATAATCCGAAAGTGCATTGAGGAACGTTGTTTTCCCGGAACCGGTTCCGCCGCAGATAAAAATGTTGTATCCGGCACACACAAGTTGTTTCAAAAAGTCCGCTACCTCTTTTGAAACACTCCCAAGCTCGATCAGACGCTCCATCGTGATCGGCTCTTTCGGAAAACGCCGTATCGTAATGATCGGTCCATTGACAGCCACCGGCGGCAGTACAATATTTACACGATCTCCGTTTTCCAGTCTGGCATCCGTGATTGGAATTGCCTCATTGACAATGCGGTTGCATTTTCCTGCAATCTGCTGCACAACGTCTTCCAGTTTTGTTTTCGAAACAAAACGGTGCTCCCAGCAGCGTATTTTGCCTTCTCTCTCCACAAAAATGCCGTCTGTTCCATTCACCATGATCTCTGTCACACTCTCATCTTCCAGAAGTTCCTGCAAAATATCAAGTCGGCGGATCCCGTTAAACAGTTGCTGCCTGAGCGTGATTTTCTCTGACAGCGGCATATACTGCCCTTTTGCTTCCTCCCAGATCAGTTTATCAATTTCCACAAGGATTTCCTCATCCGATATTTCTTCCGTATGATCCAGTTTCTCGTTTAAAAGGGCATACAGTTTTTCCTGTTTCTGTTCCATTCCCTCCACAATGCATCACCCGCTTTCTTTGCGTATTAACTGTCTTACATAATCTCCAAGTTCACTCCAGATCAGCTGCTCCACATAATGTTCCTTTTTACCGAAACTGCTGTGAAACGGCAGCTTCAGTTTTATGGTTTTCCCAAGAACTTCTTCATATTCTCTTGCAACCATGACCTTTTCATACTGAGCAATTTTTGTCACAGCCATGCTGTCCTCTCTGACCGGCATATAGATTTTTCCACAGCGATTCAGAAGTTCCGGAAGGTTATCCACCTGTTCTCCAAAATCCAGGAGGATAACTTCATACGAACTGTAGGAGCAGAGATCTTCGATCAGTCCCAGCCATTCGCTGCACTTGATACTCCGCAGATCAAACGGGGAAAAGGCGGGCGGAATATAGTCCAGATTGTTGATCGTCTGCACAAGTCCTCCAAGTTTACTGATCAGATTGCCTTTCCCACTTCCGGAGAAATACATCAGATCACTGATATCCCCGTCAAACTGTCGGTTCATTAATACATCAAAACCGGCATATTCTTCCAGATTCAGATAAAGGACCGCTTTTGTACTTGCCAGAAGCTGTCCGAGCGTAAGTGCAAAAGAAGTCTTACCGGTGCGTTTGACCGGCGAATAAATACCGGTTACTTCCACTTCCGGCTTGAAAAGTGCAGCTGCCGGTGCTTCCTTTACTCTCGCATAAGAATCCATGACCTCCGCGATCAGACTGTCCGCCGGCTGATATTTATAAACTGCGGAATATTCCGACAGTTCGCAGATCTGCTCTCCTTCGGAAAGAACCATAACTTTGCGGATCTGCAGTTCCCTGACCTGTTCACACAATAATTTCCCCGAAATCAGCAGAATCTCTATTGTTTTCTCTTTCGCACACGCACAGAGACTTTCCACTCCGGTAAACGCCTGCACCTCAAACTCTTCTCCCTTCCGGCTATGAACATATTCCATAAGATTATAAATATACATACTTTCCGAATCACAGATTGCAAAAACAGCCTTACTCACTTCAATAAACACCTCCTGTACAAAGTAAAATCCCACCTAAAATAGCAATTGCAAAATGAAACCTTCCATCCTGATCCTTTTCATTCAGATATGGCTCCCAGACACCATTCTGCTGCCTTTGAATATAAGAACAAAAGTACAGCAGCCTTGTCTTTAGATTTCTTCTTTTGAGCAATACAAAAATCGACAACACCGCACCGACAAATAACGAAGCAATCATACAATATACCGCCCTCTGCGGTCCCAGAAATCCTCCGACAACCGCCCAAAGTTTCATATCTCCCGCACCCATCATGCGAAAATAATAAATCCCGGCACCAAGCACCACAGGAATGCATGCACCTCCAAGAAACAGAAGCAATCCCACAGCTTTCGCCTGCCTGATCTGGAAACAACAGCCCAAAATAAGCCCGATTACAATAAGCTCATTTGGAATCTTCCCCTTTCTCAAGTCAAAAAAGACTGCACACAAACCAATCGGAATCAGAAAAAAGCATTGGTTTATTTTCACGATCCACCTTCTTTCG
>NZ_JBKVNQ010000052.1:17512-19369 GCF_046967715.1 Hominisplanchenecus sp. | reverse complement strand
TAAAGGGTGGTTTCGTTCATGTGGCATTTGCACTAATTAAGAGGATTACTATAGATTTTGTAAGAACGGAAATGGGAAAAATAATTGTTCGTGGTTGGGCAGCAGATATGGATGTTCCTAATGAGCCAATCGATGTACATATTTATGCGATTTGTGATGGCGTACGAGAAGGAATAGGTATATTAAAAGCAGATATTTACAGACCAGATGTACACGCACAAAATTCAAATATAAATGAATATCATGGATTTGAGGCAACAATTAATACAAATTTAACAGGTGATGTTCAAATAGAAGCCTATGGTATTAATGTTGGAAGTGGTGGAAATTCAATGTTGGAAGATTCACCTCAAATGATATCAGTACCTAAGGATACCATTGCACCGACTATATCCAATGTAATGGTTACAGATCTTTCTGCGTCAGGATATACAGTAACATGTAATATAGAAGATAATGTAGAAGTTTCAAGAGTACGTTTTGCTACATGGACAGAACAAAATGGTCAAGATGATATTATATGGAGTAATGAAGTATTATCAAATAATACGGTAAGTTATACAATAAATACTACAGACCATAATAATGAAAATAATTGTGTATATTATACACACATATATGCCTATGATTTAGCTGGAAATGAAGTGGGATATCCAGTGGCTGTTTATGTGGATGCGGAACCTCCAGTCATATCAAATGTGGAGATTTCTGATGTTTCATCTTTAGGATATACAATAACATGTAATGTTTCCGATAATAAGGAAATTTCTAAAGTACGTTTTGCAACATGGACGGAAGAAAATGGTCAAGATGATATTGTATGGAATGATGGAATTAT
Source organism: Hominisplanchenecus sp. (assembly GCF_046967715.1). NCBI lineage: Bacteria > Bacillati > Bacillota > Clostridia > Lachnospirales > Lachnospiraceae > Hominisplanchenecus > Hominisplanchenecus sp. The sequence goes on along the minus strand of NZ_JBKVNQ010000052.1, from coordinate 18,531 downwards.
ATCAGGAAATAAAGTGAGTTGTAGAATAAATGTTTCAGATCATAATAATGAGACAAATGACAAGTATTGGACACATATATATGCATATGACACATCAAATAATGTTACGGGATATCCTGCATTAGTTTATATCGATGGAAAAGCACCGATAATATCAAATGTTGAAATTGTAGATATTTCAGAAAACGGATATACAGTCAAATGTACAGTAGAAGATGATTACTCAGGTGTTGACAAGGTTTTGTTTCCAACTTGGTTTGATGATGATAGCATTTATACAGATAAAAAGGATTGGAGTACAAATTCTGAAATTATCGGAAAATTAGAGAATGGAAAATATGTTTATCATGTAAATATCAGTGATTATAAAAATCAACTCGGTATATATAATACACATATATATGCATGGGATAAACATGGAAATAGGAGTGAATGTCATCCACTTCAAATCACAATTAAAGAAAATCATAAACATAATTATCGTTCCGTTATAAGGAAAAATCCTACTTGTGTGGAAACAGGAATAATGTTTTATGAGTGTAAAGATGGTGATGATAGTTATGAGGAAGAAATCCCAGCAATCGGACATCAGCATACAGAATTGAGAAATGCGAGAGAAGTAATATGCACAGAGGAAGGCTACACAGGAGACACTTACTGCACAGATTGTGGAACAAAACTTTCTTCTGGAAAAACAGTGGCAAAGAAAGACCACACCTGGGATTCTGGAAAGATCACGAAAGCAGCAACATGTATAGAGTCAGGAACAAAAACCTATACCTGCACAAACTGTAATACAATAAAAACAGAAGAAATCCCAGCAACGGGAAACCACCAGAATACAGAATTACGAAATGTGAGTGAAGCGACCTGTGCCCAGGAAGGTTACACCGGAGATACTTACTGCAAAGACTGTGGAACGAAACTTTCATCAGGAACAACGATTGCCAAAACAGACCACACCTGGGATTCTGGAAAGATAACGAAAACTGCAACGTGCAAAGAATCAGGAACCAAAA
>NZ_JBKVNQ010000052.1:0-17412 GCF_046967715.1 Hominisplanchenecus sp. | reverse complement strand
GAATTTCGAAATGTAAAAGAAGCAACGTGTGCCCAGGAAGGTTACACTGGAGACACCTATTGTAAAGACTGCGGAGAAAAACTTTCTTCAGGCGAAACAATCGCCAAAACAGACCACATCTGGGACTCTGGAAGAATAACAAAACCAGCAACGGATACAGAATCTGGAATAAAAACTTACACCTGTATAAACTGCAATACAACAAGAACCGAGGAAATCCCGGCGACAGGTGAACATCCAAATACAGAAATTCGCGGTGCAAAATCTGCAACCTGTTTGGAGGAAGGTTACACCGGAGATACTTACTGTAAAGATTGTGGTATAAAACTTTCTTCCGGAACAGTGATCCCGAAGACAGGTCATATCTGGGATGAGGGAACCGTAACAAAAGCAGCAACCTGTACGGAAAAGGGAATCAGAACTTACACTTGCAGCGTATGTGAATCTACAAAGATTGAGGAGATTCCATCTACCGGTCATGGAACGAAAATCACGAAGTTTGTAAAGGAAGCGACTTATACACAGGAAGGTTATAGCGGCGATATTTATTGTCAGGACTGTGGTGAATTACTGGAGGAAGGCAGAGTTTTAGCGAAGTTGGAACAGCCAGATCGAAAAGCCATGCCGGGAGAAATGATAGATGATAAAGTGACAAATGGTGTTTATCGCGTGCTTGCAGATGGATGCAGTGTTGAGTTTGTAAAGCAGATTGTTCAGAAAAAAGTTGTAAAAATTCCGGATACTGTTTCGATAAATGCTACAATTTATACAGTGACCGGTATTTCAGCAAATGCTTTTAAAAACAATCAGTTGCTGAGAACAGCAGTGATCGGCAGAAATGTTAGAAGGATTGGAAAACAGGCTTTCTATAATTGTAAGAACCTCAGAACAATCACCATCAGAACAAGTATGCTGACGAAGAAAAATGTCGGTGCGAAAGCTTTCAAAGGTACATACAAAAAGGTCAAAGTAAAAGTACCGGCAAAACAGTTCAAAACATATAAAAAGTTCTTAAAATCAAAAGGAATGGGTGCAAAAGCAATTTATAAAAAATAAGTCAGGGCTGTAAATGCTGTGGTTCACAGGTTATGTAAACTGCAGCAAACATCCCATTGACACTGTGACGGCTATCTCATATAATAACAACAGAAAACAGATTACAAAGAAAGACAGGGCATGGTCTGTTGTCAGGGTACAACAGGCCATGCTTTTTTGAAAGGGAGGTTTTTTATTTATCATGTCCAGTGACTCGACTTCATTGGTTATTATTCTGGTCTGTCTTGTTTTGTCCGCATATTTTTCAGCGACCGAGACAGCCTTTTCCACGATGAGCCATGCACGTATGAAAACAATGGCAGACAAGGGTGACAAATCCGCAGCACTTGCACTTCAGCTGGCAGACAATTACGACACGCTGCTCTCTGCGATCCTGATCGGCAACAACCTGGTCAATATTCTGCTCTCATCCGTGGCGACACTGCTCTGTGTCAAATTTCTGGGTGAGCAGACAGGGGCGAGCGTTGCAACAGCTTCCGTCACGGTTGTCGTGCTGATCTTTGGTGAAATCTCGCCGAAAAGCATTGCCAAAGAATCACCGGAGAAATTTGCCATGTTTTCCGCACCGTTTATCCGTGCCCTGATGGTGCTTTTAAAACCATTTATCTGGATGTTCGCTCAATGGAAAAAGCTGCTTGTCAAACTGTTCAACAAGCCTTCGGATGACCGTGGGATCACGGACGAGGAGCTGATGACGATCGTGGAAGAAGCAGAGCAGGAAGGCGGGATCGATGCCGATGAAAGTACACTGATCCGCAGTGCGATTGGTTTTATGGATCTTGAGACAAGTGATATTTATACGCCGCGTGTGGACATTGAGAGTATTCCGCTGGATGCGACAAAAGAAGAAATCGCAAAGATGTTTCTGGATACCGGATTTTCAAGGCTTCCGGTCTACGAAGAAGATATCGACCACATCATAGGCATTATCAACCAGAAGGATTTCCACAATTTTATTTATCATACCGACCGACCTCTGAAAGATATCATCCGCCCGGTGCTGTTTATCACACCGACGATGAAGATCGGTGTCCTGTTGAAAAAGCTTCAGGACAGTAAAACTCACATTGCGATCATTCTGGATGAATTTGGCGGAACGGAAGGTCTGGTTACGATTGAAGATATCATCGAAGAGCTGGTCGGTGATATCTGGGATGAGCATGACCGTGTCATCAAAGAAATCGAAAAAATTTCAGACCGGGAATATCTGATGAGCGGATCGGCAAATATTGATAAAGTATTTGAACTGCTGGATATCGAGAAAGCGGTGGATGTCAATACCTTGAGCGGCTGGATCATGGAAGAGCTGGGGCAGATCCCGAAAGAGGGGGACAGTTTTGTAAGTGACGGCGTGAAAGTAGTTGTCCTGAAGATGGATGACCATCGTGTTGATAAAGCAAAAGTTTATCAAAACGTTCAAAATAATGCAGAAAACGAAGGAAACCAGGAAAAATAACAGCAAAAACATTCGAATAATGCAAAAATCTTTCAAAAAACTGCTTGACGGAAAAAATAAAATCGACTATAATGCATAGCAAATCCATAGGGATAAAGACGCAGACAATGGAGCCTGTAAAAGGGAGCCATTGTCTGCGTCTTTTTTTGTAACAGTTCAGCCGTGACAAAATGCAAAAAAATATGAATGCAAACAAGTTTGCAAATGAATATTTTTATGTATTTTGATATGGTACTCTGCCAAAAGCGAGATTTTAGCTGCGATAGCAGCGAAAAAGGCGATGGAATCGCCAAATCGAGCTTGCATGGCTGAACTGTTGATGTTGATTTTATTCTTACTAAATAAACGAACAGGAGGATTACTATGAGACTTACCCCGAAGGAACAGGAAAAACTGATGCTTCACATGGCAGGAAATCTTGCTAAAGAGAGAAAAGAACGCGGCGTGAAGCTGAATTATGTAGAGTCGCTTGCTTATATCAGTTCAGAACTTCTGGAACTGGCACGTGACGGAAAAACGGTTGTGGAACTGATGCAGCTTGGAACGAAGATCCTTACCAAAAAAGATGTTATGGATGGTGTTGCAGATATGCTGGAAGAAGTACAGGTAGAGGCAACTTTTCCGGATGGAACCAAGCTGGTAACGGTACATAATCCGATCCAGTAGACAGAGGCAGCCCAGTAGATGATCTGCGGGCGAATCTTGAAGAAGGAGGACAACAAACCATGAAAATCGGTGAAATTATTCCGGCAGACAGAGAGATCACACTCAACGAAGGAAAAAACACAGTGAAAATTCTTGTTGCGAATAAAGGAGACCGCCCGGTGCAGGTGGGATCTCATTATCATTTTTTCGAAGTAAATAAATGCCTTTCGTTTGACCGTGAGACAGCTTATGGATATCATCTGGACATTCCGTCAGGAACATCAGTTCGTTTTGAACCGGGCGAAGAAAAAGAGGTTCAGCTCACACAGATGGGCGGCAGAAAGCGTGTATTTGGATTAAATGACCTGACAAGAGCCAGAGCAGAAGAAGACACGAAAAAAGCTTCTATGGAAAAAGCAGCATTAAAAGGTTTTGTATAGGAGGATGGCAGATGAGCGTAAAAATTTCCGGTGAAAAATATGCAATGATGTACGGCCCGACCGTGGGCGATAAAGTAAGACTGGCAGATACAAGCCTTGTCGTTGAAGTGGAAAAAGATTTTACCACCTATGGAGATGAAATTAAATTCGGAGGCGGAAAAACCATCCGTGACGGTATGGGACAGTCTGTTAAGACCTGCAGCAAAGACGGAGATCTGGATCTGGTCATCACAAATGCACTGATCGTGGATGTGACCGGAATCATAAAAGCAGATATCGGTATCAAAGACGGCAAAATCGTCGGAATCGGAAAAGCAGGAAACCCGGATATTATGGACGGCGTAACTCCGGGCATGACGGTTGGAGCTTCCACAGAGGCACTGGCAGGAGAAGGCATGATCGTGACTGCCGGCGGAATCGATACTCACATTCATTTTATCAGCCCGCAGCAGATCGACTGTGCACTGTACAGCGGTGTGACAACGATGATTGGAGGCGGTACCGGTCCGGCAGACGGAACCAATGCAACGACCTGTACACCTGGACCGTGGAACCTGAAAATGATGCTCAAAGCAGCAGAAGAATATCCGATGAACTTGGGATTCCTCGGAAAAGGAAACTGTTCGGATGAGGCACCGCTGATCGAGCAGGTCAAAGCAGGTGCAATGGGACTGAAAATCCACGAAGACTGGGGTGCGACACCGGCTGTTATCAACCACTGCCTGAATGTAGCAGATGAGTACGATGTGCAGGTAGCAATCCATACCGATACGCTGAATGAGGGCGGATGTGTCGAAGATACCCTGGCAGCGATCGGAGGTCGAACGATCCATACTTACCACACCGAGGGTGCAGGCGGAGGACACGCACCGGACATCATCCGTGCAGCGGCAGCAGGAAATGTACTTCCGTCATCCACAAACCCGACCATGCCATACACGGTCAATACACTGGATGAGCATCTGGATATGCTGATGGTATGCCATCATCTGGACAAAAAAATCCCGGAAGATGTCGCATTTGCAGATTCCAGAATCCGTCCGGAAACCATCGCAGCAGAAGATGTTCTGCATGACATGGGTATCTTCAGTATGATGAGTTCGGACTCTCAGGCAATGGGACGTGTCGGCGAAGTTATCACACGTACCTGGCAGACAGCAAGCAAAATGAAAGACGAACGCGGAGCACTTCCGGAAGACGAAGGCAAAGGAAACGACAACTTCCGTGTAAAACGTTATATCGCAAAATATACGATCAATCCGGCACTGACACATGGTATTGCAGATTATGTAGGTTCTGTGGAAAAAGGCAAGTTCGCAGACCTGGTACTGTGGAAACCGGCATTCTTCGGTGCAAAACCGGATATGATCATCAAAGGCGGCATGATCATTGCATCTAAGATGGGTGATGCAAATGCATCCATCCCGACCACACAGCCAGTTCTCTATCAGCCGATGTTCGCAGCACATGGAAAGGCAAAAAATGAAGCATGCCTGACCTTTGTCTCCAAAGCAGCTTACGATGCAGATATCAAAGATGCATACGGACTGAAAAAAACCGTTGTTCCGGTAAAAGGATGCCGCACGATCGCCAAGAAAGACATGGTATTTAATAATCGCACACCGAAGATCACCGTAGATCCGGAAACCTATGAAGTGACGGTCGACGGAGAATCCATCACATCCAAACCGGCACAAAAACTGCCGCTTACACAGCTGTATAACTTATTTTGATGTCCAAGGGAGAAATGGACATAAAATGGATGCTTGCATACATTTTTATGTCTATGAATCCCGCCAAATCATGAAAAAGCAGCCATTTTTCGCAGAAAAATGAGCGGATTTTGAATGATTGCAAAATTGCGAGAGTTATATTATAACGGAGCAATTTTGAGGACATCAATTTAAATAAAGAGTTAGGAGGAACAAAATGTTAGGAGTTTGCCTTTTATTTGTGGGAATTGTACTGATCAACAACGGCATGTGTACGCTGTACAAAGTCGATGGCAAATCGGCGGCAGTGATGAATTTGCTGACCGGAGGCCTGTCGGTCTTTATCAATTTCGTGAGCCTGGTACAGGGCAACTATTATGCGGCAGGAACCGGACTTCTGTTTGGATTTACCTATCTGTTTGTCGCATTCAGCAAGATTTACAAGCTCAGCCCGATTCCGTTTGCATGGTTTTCCACCTTTGTTGCAGTCAATGCACTGATCTTTGGAACCATCGAGGGAATTACCGGAAGTGCAGCACTTGGAATTACCGCAGATATCCGCTGGGCAGGTATCTGGTATCTGTGGGCAATCCTCTGGGGAACTGCATTTGTAGAAGATATCATGGGCAAAAAGCTCGGAAAATTTGTACCGCTGCTTCAGGTGTTTGAAGGCGTGGTCACCGCATGGATTCCGGGAATCATGCTGATCTTAGGAGTATGGTAGAATGGTTTGTGAAAAAGTAATCGGAAAATTAAAAGATGTGGATATCGCAGGAAAAACAGTAGAATATGTGGATATTGAATGGCATGAAGCATTTAAAAAGATCCATCGAAAAGTGACCGGTCAGGGTCGTGAAGTGGGCATCCGTATGGATGATTCCATTCTGACAAGAGGACTGTTTCAAGATGATGTGATCTATGATGCAGACGGTGTGGTGATCGTGGTCAACACACCGCCGTGCGAAGTGATCGAAGTATCGCTTGCACCGGGACACGAAAAATATGTTGCAAAGGTCTGCTACGAGATCGGCAACCGCCATGCACCGCTTTTCTGGGGCGATAAAGAAAATACCTTTATCACCATTTACAATGAGCCGATGATGGCGATGCTGGAAAAACTGCACGGTGTAAAAGCAGAAAAAACCGTGCGGAAACTTGATTTTGACCGACGGATTTCCGCAGCGATCCACAACCATCATCACTGAGAATATAAAAGATATTACAGTGCCGGGGCAGAATGTGCTCCGGCATCACAAAAAGAGAGGAACGGATATGGACAGAGAACAGGAGATTCGCCGTTTCTTCTTATTGCAGGTAAATGACGCACTTTTCCCGATCGGAGGCTATTCTCACTCGCAGGGACTGGAAACTTACATCCAGCAGGGAAGCGTCTGCGATGAGAAAACAGCGGCAGAATATATTCATAAAAAACTGCGTTTCGCACTTGCTTATACCGATCTGCTGGCAGTTCGCCTTGCGTGGGAACTGGCAGATCAAAATGATGCAGACGGACTGGATGAGCTGGAAGAAATCCTCGGAGCATCCAGGATTCCTTTTGAACAGCGGGAAGCGTCCAGAAAAATGGGTTCCCGTTTTGCAAAAACAATCGAAAAATTGCATGCAGAAACGATGCCGATGAAAAACAGAGAAATTTTTGAAGCGTATCTGGACGCAAGAAAGGGAAAAGCGGTCAGTCACTGCATTGTGTACGGAGTTTTCTGTGCGGCTCTTGGAATCGAGGAAGAAGAGACGTTGTATCATTATTTATATGCACAGACTTCCGCAATGGTAACAAACTGTGTCAAAACTATCCCGCTCAGTCAGAGTGCAGGACAGCAGCTTTTGAGCGGATGTTATCCGGAATTTGCAGAAATTCTGGAAGAGATCCGAACTTACAGCGAAGATGACCTGTGCCTGTCAGCACCGGGATTTGATATTCGTGGAATTCAGCACGAAAAACTGTATTCCAGATTGTATATGTCATAGCAGGAGGAAAAAGTATGTCATACGTGAAAATTGGAGTTGCCGGCCCGGTAGGTTCCGGAAAAACAGCACTTATCGAAGCATTATCAAGAAAAATGGCAAAAGACTACAGCATTGGTGTCATCACCAATGATATTTATACAAAGGAAGACGCACAGTTTCTGGCAAAAAACAGTGTTCTTCCGGTCGAGCGGATCATCGGTGTGGAAACCGGCGGATGCCCGCATACGGCAATCCGTGAAGATGCCTCGATGAACCTTGAAGCAGTTGATGAAATGATGGAGCGTTTCCCGGATATTGAACTGCTCTTTATCGAGAGCGGCGGAGATAACCTTTCCGCAACCTTCAGCCCAGAACTGGTAGATGCCACGATTTTCGTGATCGATGTTGCAGAAGGAGATAAAATTCCGAGAAAAGGCGGTCCTGGTATCACAAGATCAGATCTGCTTGTCATCAACAAAATCGACCTCGCACCATATGTCGGAGCAAGTCTGGAAGTCATGGAACGTGATTCAAAGAAAATGCGTGGTGACCGTCCATTCCAGTTTACCAACATCCGCGGGGATGAAAATGTGGATAAAGTAGTAGAATGGATCAAAAAAAGTGTATTGCTGGAAGATCTGTAAGCATAATGTTCGACTTGAACGCAGAGAAGCGGATTGTAAATGTCCGCTTTACTTCACAGCAAGAATATAAGAAGCATTCTTGAAAAATAAAAAAGAAAGGCGGACGAACATTTGACAGAAAACAAATTCGGAAAAATATCCAGACTGTCGATCCGCACCGGAAGCCGGGATGGAAAAACCATACTGGAAGATCTTTCCTTTACTGCACCTTATAAAGTTATGACACCATTTCCAAAAGAAGATGGCGGAATTTCCATTATGCCGCTGTGTGCTTCGGCCGGAATCATGGAAGGTGATGTTCAGGAGTTCATCTTTCAGATTTCCGAAGGAAGCAATCTGGAATTTCTTTCTCAGTCTTTTGATAAAGTGCATAAGATGAAAGAAGGACTGGCACGCCGGAGTGTGACGGCAGAAGTGAAAAAAAATGCAGTCTTCTGTTATTATCCGCAGCCGGTGATCCCATATGCACAGTCTGCATTTGAAAGTGATATGAAAATCCATCTTGAAGACGAAAGTTCAAGATTCTTTCTGATGGAAATCATTTCCTGCGGTCGAAAAGCATCCGGGGAACGCTTTCGCTACCGGAAGTATGCATCGAAAGTTTCCGTCTGGCGAAGCGGCAGCCTGATCTACCGGGACAACACCCGCTATGAGCCGGAAAAGATGGATATGGAAGGCATCGGTATGTACGAAGGTTACACGCATATGGCAAATATCTTTCTGACCGGCGGCAGCGAAGAACTGCAGCAGAATATCTGGGAGATCCTGGAACAGGAACCGGAGTGCGATGGCGGCGTGACAAAACTGGTGCAGAATGATCTCGCTGTCCGGATATTCGGACAAAGAGCACAGAAACTGCAGGAAGTGGCAGAGAAAATGAAGGCGGCTTTCCTGTGAAAGGAATAGACAAACTGTATACAGAAAAAAGTGTATGTGCAAATGAACGAATTCCCAGAAGGGCACGTAAAAGTGCCTTCTTGGGAATTCGTTCATTTTGCATAGTGTCGTAAGTTTCCAGAGGTGATAAAACAGGTTCCTGGAAGCGTGGATGTTTCCGATGGAATCAACGAAACTGGCGAAATAGACAATAAACGGACAGAGAATATGTAGAAAATTACTAAAAAACGAACGCTTGATAAAAATAAATAGTAACAATATAGACAAAAACATAAAAATGTACTATAATAAACTTAACATGTATCCCGAGAGGGTGCTGGAAGTCCCGCACAGCGGGACTTCATTTTTCGCAGAGATTTTCAAAATGACAAAAAGTCTGCGAAAAGAGAGAAAGAAAAAGAAAGAATTGCAGCTGAGAAGGAAACGGAACGGCTGCAAAAGAAAAAATGCATAAAAGGAGGAATGTACATGCATTTGAGAAAGAAAATTCTGTCTGTTGTGTTAGCCGGTGCTATGATCGGCGGAGAGCTTGTGACCGGCATTGGAAGTTTTACACTTCCGGTAAATGCTGCTGACAGCAGTTTTGCAGGCGAAGAATGGTACGACCAGATTGACAAAGTAGAGGAGAACCGGGAGCCGGCACATGCGTATTTTACACCGTATGAGTCAGCAGAGAAAGCTTTGACCAATGAGAAATCCGTTCTGGATAAGGATGCATCCGAGTCCGCTTACAAACAGTCTCTGAATGGTACCTGGAAATTCAAGTTTGCCCGGAAACCGGCAGACCGCGAAAAACAGGCAAAAGGTGCAGATGCAAAAAATTATGTGGAGAACTGGGATACATCAGGCTGGGATGATATCAAAGTTCCAAGCTCCATCCAGACGATCAAGGATGCAGACGGCAATTTCAAATACGAAAAGCCGATCTATGTAAACCAGAGATATCCGTGGCAGAACTATGAAAATGTCAGCCTTGGAGCAAACGTTACAGCACCGACCGTAAACAACAGCGTCGGCCAGTACAAGAGAACCTTTACCGTTCCTTCAGACTGGGATGGAAGAGATGTTTTCGTATCCTTTGAAGGTGTAGAGTCCGCATTCTATTTATATGTAAACGGGCAGAGAGTCGGATACGGCGAAGACAGCTACACGACCGACGAGTTCAATATCACAAGTTATTTGAAAAAAGGCGAAAATACCATTGCAGTGGAAGTTTATCGCTGGTCTACCGGAAGTTATCTGGAGAACCAGGACTTTATCCGTATGAGCGGTATTTTCCGTGATGTAAATCTTTACTCGAAAGCAAAAGTAGAGATGCGTGACCTGTTTGTAAAGACAGATCTGGATGATAACTATAAAGATGCAACGCTGACGCTGGATGCAAATATCCGTAACCTCGGTGATGATACAGCAGCAGGCAAGAAATATACCGTATCTGCTGATCTTTATAAGATCGACGGCAAGACAAAAGTGTGGTCTGAGCCGATGGTGATCGAAGCAACTGTTCCGGCAGCAAAGGAAAGTGTGGCAGAGAAAGCAGACGATAAGGGAGCAACCTTTAGCGGAAGCAAACAAGTAACCAATCCGGACAAGTGGTTTGCAGATACTCCGAATCTGTATATGCTTCTTGTTCAGTTAAAAGACGAAAATGGCAATGTCATTGAGACGACTGTTCAGAGAGTCGGATTCCGCGAGATCAGCAAAGCAGATATCAACGAAGCAGGTCAGGAACAGGTACAGATCAACGGTGAAAAGATCATGTTCCGTGGTACAAACCGTCATGAAACAGATGACCAGGACGGACGTGCAATCTCCAAAGAAGATATCACAACCGACCTGAAGATGATGAAGCAGTTCAATGTCAATGCGATCCGTACCAGCCACTATCCGAACAATCCATATATGTACGGACTGGCAGATGAGCTGGGTATTTATATCTGCGATGAGACAAACGCAGAGTCCCACATCGGTGCGACAAGCAGCAACATCCCGTCCGGATATCCGATCTGGAATACTTCCGTTATGGACCGCACTCAGAATATGGTAGAGCGCGATAAAAACCATCCATCCGTAGTGATCTGGTCCCTTGGTAATGAAGCTACTTATCAGGCTTACAATATGGATGAAAACTACTGCTTCTATAATTCCACACAGTGGATCCTGCAGCGTGATCCGTCCCGTATCCGTAAATACGAGCGTGACAACCGCTATACAAAGGGTGACCGCAAAAAATCCATGGTAGATATCTATTCCTCCCAGTACTGGGGTGTAGATTCTGTCAAGAGTCAGGTAACAAATACTGGCAATAAGCTGCCGTATATCCAGTCTGAGTATGCCCATGCAATGGGTAATGCCCTTGGTAACTTCAAAGAGTACTGGGATATTTTCCGTAACTACCCGAATGCACAGGGTGGATTTATCTGGGACTGGATCGATCAGTCTGTTTCTACAAAAGTAGAAAATACAACAACTTACACGATCACAGATTCGAACACCGGTGTTGCAACGAAATTTGACGGAAAAGTTACCGAAGGACGCAACAATACAAAAGCGATCCAGGGAACTTATGCAGCGACGGACAGTGCAAAACTGGCAACCAACAGCACAACCGGTATCACACTGGATGTATGGGTAAAACCATCGGAGAACTTTACAAAATCCGCACAGGCGTTTATCTCCAGAGGAGACAGCGACGGCTACAACCTTCAGATTGACCGCTATGGTAAATTTGAGTTCTTTGTAGACGGATGGAGCGGTGGTGCTTTATCCGCAGATATTCCATCTGATTTCACAGACGGAAACTGGCATCGTCTGACGGCAACTTATATCGGTACCGAGTACAAGCTGTATTACGATGGAAAACAGCTTGCAACAGGACAAAGAACCAACAAGACAACCTGTGATGCATCCAGCAATCCGATCGACATCACCATCGGAGCATCCGCAGACCAGTCCGGAAGAACCTTCAACGGTGCAATCGACCGTGCAGCCGTGATCAAAGGTGTTATGACAGAGGAACAGATCCAGAATACAAACGATAATCTGGACGCAGTAAAAGATAACGTAGCTTATTCTATTGACTTTGGATCTGCTTCCATTAAATCAGAAGGAACAAACTACAAAGACAGCACATACTTCGCATACGGCGGAGACTGGGGCGAGACGGTAAATGATAATGATTTCTGTGCAAACGGTATCTTAAATGCAGACCGCACACCTTCCGCAGAACTGTATGAAGTCAAGAAAGTACATCAGGAAGTTTCCTTCTATGATGACGGTGAAGCAGCAAACGGTAAAGTCCGTGTTGTAAACGAGTTCCTGAACACCAACCTGAACAAATACAATGTCTCCTGGACATTAAAAGAAGATAACAAAGTGATCGGAAGCGGTCAGCTTAGCGAGGAGCAGAAGAACATCGCACCGCAGGCAGAAGCTACCGTAACACTGGCAAACTTCCCGAAAGTAAGTGCGACAGCAGGTTCTGACTATACACTGACACTCTCCGTAACACTGAAAGAAGATGCTGCGTGGGCAGGCGATTATTACGGACATGAAGGTGATGAGGTTGCATTTGAAGAATTTGATCTTGCTTATACTCCGGAAAAAGCACAGCCAACGATCAGTGCATCTGACATGGATAAAGTAAACGTAGCAGAGAGCGATGATGCGATTACTGTTACCGGAAAGACATCCAAAACAAACGGCAAAGCATTTGAAGTTGTGATTGACAAAGCACAGGGTTACATCACCAGCTACAAAGTAGACGGCAAGACCCTGCTGGAGAACGGACCGGTTCCGAACTACTACCGTGCACCGGTCAGCAACGACCCATCCTTCTCCACAGCGATGAAGAATGCAGCACAGAACTTCACGCTGGATGAGAACGGCATCACTGTAGATAAGAAAGACAAAGTAGTCAACATTCATGTATCAGGAAGCATTCCTGAAGTAAATACACCGAACAGCATTGATTACATGATCTATGGCAATGGTGAGATCGTAGTAACCAATACGGTTACACCGAGTGCTTCTGCAGGAAATATTGCAAGAATCGGTATGAAGATGACAGTTGCAAAAGATTACGAGAAGCTGACATACTACGGAAATGGTCCGCAGGCAAACTATGTTGACCGTAACACCGGTGCAAAACTTGGTATATACAACAGCACCGTAACCGAACAGTTTGAAAAAAAATATGTAAAACCTCAGGAAAACGGAAACCACACAGGTGTAAGATGGACAGCACTGACAGCAGAAGACGGAACAGGTATCCTGGTATCTTCTGACAGCGAAATGGAATCCGGAGCCCTGCATTATAAAGCAGAAGATCTGGCATCCTACCGTCATCCATATCAGGTTCCGGTACAGGAAAATACCATTCTGACTGTTGACCTGATGCAGCGCGGACTTGGAAATGCAAGCTGCGGTCCGGCTCCTCTGAGCAAATACATCATTTCCGCAGGAAAGATTTATACACAGACATTCAGCATCCTTCCTCTGACAAAACAGACATCAGATGAAGAAAAGATGGCAAAGAGCAACGAAGACGTGAAATCCGGAATGCCGCTGACCGGAATCAAAGTAAACGGCAAAGAACTGGACAACTTCAGTGACGGACAGAATGAGTACACTTATACACTTTTAAGAGGAAGCTACGAAGAAGGAAAGGTTCCTCAGGTAGAAGTGATCAAAAAATCAAATGATGTTAATGTAACTATTACACAGGCAGCAGCAGTTCCTGGCACAGCAACCATCAAAGCCGTTTCTCCGTTTGGTGTAGAAAAGACTTATACGATCAATTTCAAGGTTCAGGATGAACTGTATGTATCCGATATGGACTGGACCGTTGACCAGGGCGGATACTTCGAAAACACAAGAGATGCCTGCGGATGCGGAAATCCGATGGCAGTCTATGTAGAAGGCACAAAACAGAGCTTTGATAAAGGTGTGGCTATGCATGCACCGGCAGAACTGGGCGTTAACCTGGAAGGCAAGGGCGTAAGCAGATTTACCGCACGCATCGGTATCAGTGCAGACCAGGAACTTGGAAACAAAGCAGATGTAAATTATGTGATCAAAGGTGATGGCAAAGAGTTGTACCGCAAAGATCATGTGATCTCCAACGGAGAGTCCTACCTTGTAGATATCGATGTATCCAAAGTAAAAGATCTGCGTCTGATCGTAGAACAAGGTGATGCAGATTACAACGACCACGCACTGTGGGCAGATGCAAAATTCACATTCCAGAGTGAAACTCCAGATCCGAAGCCGATCAAAGTAGCAAGCATCAGCGTAACAGCTGATAAGACAGAGCTGACCGTCGGTGATACGATGCAGGCAGCTGCAGCTGTATTACCGGAAAATGCAGACAACAAAGAAGTGACCTGGGCAAGTTCAGATGAAACAGTGGCAAACGTAAGCGAAGCAGGTCTGATCACAGCAAAAGCAGCCGGAACGGCAACCATCAAAGCAACAGCAAAAGATGGAAGCGGAGTATCAGGAGAACTTGTGATCACGGTAAAAGCAAAACAGGTTACTCCAGATCCGGAGCCGGTCAAAGTAGCAAGCATCAGCGTAACAGCAGATAAGAAAGAACTGGAGATCGGCGGTACTGCTCAGGCAGCTGCAGCTGTATTACCGGAAAATGCAGACAACAAAGAAGTTACATGGACAAGCTCAAATGAAAGTGCAGTAACAGTAAACGAAAGTGGTCTGATCAAAGCAATTGGTGTTGGAAGTGCAGATATCATTGCAACTGCAAAAGACGGAAGCGGTGTAACAGGCAAAGTTACCATCACGGTAAAATCAAAAGATATTGATCCGATACCGACTCCGACCCCTGCACCGGCAGAAAAAGTCGAAGAGCTGAACAAGGCAGTCAAAGAAGCAGAATCATTCAAAGAAGCAGATTACACAGCTGAGAGTGCAGGCAAACTGAAAGCAGCACTGGCAGAAGCTAAGAAAGTTCTGGAGAATAAGGATGCTACTGAGGCAGAAGTAAATGCAGCACTGAAAGCAGTCAGCGATGCAAAAGCAGCTCTTGTCAAGAAAGATGATAACAATAACAACAACGGAAACAATAATCCGGCACCACAGGTTCCGGCAGTTGGAACAACCACTACAGTAAAAGGCGTTACTTACAAAGTAACGAAAGCTGATGCAGTAAACGGAACGGTTTCTGCAGTGAAACTGAAAGCAACGAAGAAAACAAAAGTTACGATCCAGGATACAGTAAAAGTTGGAAATTACAGCTTCAAAGTAACCACGATCGGTAAGAATGCTTTCAAGAACAACAAAAAACTGAAGAGCATCGTGATCGGAAGCAACGTCAAGAGCATTGGCTCCAATGCATTCAGTAAAGCGAGCAAGCTGTCAAGCGTAACTTTCAAGGGAACAAAAATCGTGAAAGTTGGCAGGAATGCATTCAAGGGTACTTCTTCTAAGATGAAAGTTACAGTTCCTAAGAAGATGAAATCTAAAACGCTGAGAGCACTGAAAAAGAACCTTCAGAAAGCAAAAATCAGCAAAAAGGCAACTTATAATAAAGTAGCGAAAGTAAAGTAAATAAAAGAATCTCTTGAATAACAGAAGTTCAAGTTGTAACGAGAATCGTCGCATGCTACAATAGGCATGCGGCGATTTTGTTGGGTAAATGTCAGCAAAGCCGAACAGAATCGCATGCCAAGTCTTACGTGTCAAGCGGATATTCGCAATTGAAGCAGGGGACTTCCTTGATTTGGTTCAATCATAATAACGAAAGAAGGTAAGAAAAGTGGAGACACTGAAAAAGTTTGTGAAATATTATGCACCTTACAAAGGTGTGTTTTTTCTGGATTTGCTGTGTGCAGCGATTATCAGTTTTGTGGATCTGGCATTTCCACAGATCCTTCGCAGTCTGACAAAAACACTGTTTTTAAAAGATGCAGCTGTGATCTTACAGGCACTGCTTCCTATCGGGGCAGGATTGCTGCTTATGTATGCAATACAGGCGTTGTGCAAGTATTATGTGACCTGTCAGGGGCATATGATGGGAGCAAGGATGGAGCGGGATATGCGCCAGGAATTGTTTGAGCATTATGAAAAACTGTCGTTCTCTTATTATAATCAGCATAATTCCGGTCAGATGATGAGCAAACTCGTATCAGATCTGTTTGACATTTCTGAGCTGGCACATCACGGACCGGAAAATCTGTTCATTTCACTGATTAAGATTGTCGGAGCCTTTATCTTCTTATTTTTTATCAACTGGAGACTGGCGGTGCCGCTTCTGTTTCTGGTTGTGCTGATGCTGATCTTTTCTCTGTGTCAGAATCGCCGTATGCAGGCAACGTTCATGGATAACCGACGCAAGATCGGAGATATCAATGCGAGGCTTCAGGATACCCTTTCCGGGATTCGTGTCGTACAGTCTTTTGCAAATGAGGAGATTGAGCGGAAGAAATTTCAGAAGAGCAACGAAGGATTTCTGGTATCCAAAGATGCGAACTATCGTTGTATGGGAAGTTTTATGAGCAGCAACCTGTTTTTCCAGGGACTGATGTATCTGGTGACCCTGGTCTTTGGCGGATGGCTGATCGCACACGGAAAAATGGAAGCAGCAGATCTTGCTATGTATGCTCTGTACATCGGAATCTTCATCAGCCCGATCCAGATCCTGGTTGAGCTGACAGAAATGATGCAGAAAGGCCTGTCCGGATTTCGCAGATTTCTCGATGTGATCGAGACAGAACCGGATATTCAGGATGCCGAAGATGCAAAACCACTGACCAATGTATGTGGTGATGTATCTTATGAAAATGTTTCCTTTCATTATCAGGATGATGAGACACCGGTACTGTCTCATGTCAGCTTTCGGATTCCGGCAGGCAGATCGATCGCACTGGTCGGACCGTCCGGAAGTGGTAAGACCACGATCTGTTCGTTGCTTCCACGTTTTTACGATGTGACGGAAGGAAAAATCACGATTGACGGAAAAGATGTCAGAGGACTGACACTTGAAAGTCTGCGAAATCAGATCGGACTGGTGCAGCAGGATGTCTATCTGTTCTGCGGAACGATCCGGGATAATATCGCTTACGGAAAACCAGAGGCCTCCATGGAAGAGATCGTCGATGCAGCGAAAAAAGCAAATATTCACGATTTTATCATGTCACTGCCGGATGGATACGACAGCTACGTCGGTGAACGCGGAACACGTCTCTCAGGAGGGCAGAAACAGAGAATTTCCATCGCCAGAGTTTTCCTGAAAAATCCGCCGATCCTTATTTTAGATGAGGCAACGAGTGCACTGGATAATGAGAGTGAACGATGGATTCAGAAAAGTCTCGAAGAACTGGCAAAGAACCGCACCACAATCACGATCGCACACCGCCTTTCTACGATCCGCGGGGCAGATCAGATTCTTGTTGTTGCCGATAATGGGATCGCAGAGAGCGGAACACATGAAGAACTGCTGAAAAAAGGCGGGATTTATGCACATTACTGTGAACTCTCGGAAATGTGACAGATTTTTCAAAGGCCAGTGCAGACAGCAGAAAAATAAGAATTGACCGAGCTCTTTAGAGCGAGGGATGCTTCTTGTCCGAAGGGCAAGAAGA
>NZ_JBKVNQ010000051.1:0-19939 GCF_046967715.1 Hominisplanchenecus sp. | reverse complement strand
TAGCATCCCGGAGAAACTGTTTCTCTGTCTGATAGCGAGTCTCTTTTGGAGTGATACCATCTTCAAGCATTTTCTGATTGAGCTTATCAAGTTTTTCCTGTCCCCGACGCTGTGCCCAGTATTCTTTTTCTGTGATTTTTCTTTCAGCAGGAGAGAGCAGATCAACTTGATGCAGGCCCTCTTTCTGGCACATATCCATAACATCTTGCTTTAAATGAGCAAGGTAAGCGGTGCTTAGGTGATGTTTATATCCGGCTTTTGATTCGCAGTCAAATTCCATATAGGGTTCTTGAGGTACATCATATTTACGAAGGCTGTTGATTACAATATGCACATGAATATTTCCGCTTTCATTATGACCGTCTGTATGTGTGCAGACTAAAGCCTGATGACCGGGAAAGTTCTTCTTTGCAAAAGTTAGTCCCAGCTGCTGTGCCCGTTCACCAGTCAGTCCACATTCCTCTCTGTCTTTTGGGTCAAAGCTGATAATGTAATGATGAGACTTGATCTCATTGAAATTTTTATTTTTATGGTAGTAGCTGTTTAGTTCCTGACATTCAGATGCAAAAGTAAACGGATCACAGTTCAGACCATCCAGGTAATATTCATCTCGTAATATCATATGCCCCTCATCATCGAGGATTGGCTTTTGGGTGTATTCATTATGCTGAAAGATGAGATACCGTTCAGATTCTCCATAGTCAGCATTTTTGCTTGCGATATGTTTAATCACTGCCACGGAAATCACCTGCCATTCTCATCACTTCATATTTCATTTCATAAATATCCCGGAGAGATTTTTTTATTTCTGTTCTCATTTCAGAGGAGATAATTCCACCTTGATTAAAATACCGGGCAATCTGGTTGAGGTTGCTGCCTATCTTCCCTAATTCACCAATCAGTTTTTTTATTTCTTTAACATCTGCAACAATTTCAAATTTGGTATTGACCTGTCCCTCCATAATTTGTTTTCGCATATACTCGGAAATAGTCATGTCTGCCTGTTCTGCCGTATTTTCTATAATAGAAAACTCAGTGTCAGTCAAGCGGATTGTTACCCGGTGTTCCCGTTTCATATCAGATTCTTTTTGTGGTCTTGTCATTGGATACTCCTTTCTGCATATAGGTTCCACACAGGAAAGAAAAAAATTACAGCTTGCTGTGAAAGCAAGTGATGAAGAATCATCACGCTGTGACCATGGCAATGGGAACCAATACGCATATCTTTGATTGCGGTCGAGGGTATGGGGAAACGAAATCCCCATCAAGTTGCAAGGCAGAAAAAATCCCGGAGGGGTTTTTGTCTGACATTGCGAAACTTGCTCTAAGAGAGAATACTTTCCCATAATCATGCGTGGGAGCTACCAAAAGGACAGGCAAAAATATAAAAAAGTGAAAATGCATCTGACATTTTGCCCTCTGCCACCTGTGATTAGTAGAAAAAGAGTAATTACAGGAGGTAGTCAGATGGAAAATATAGAAATGCCTACACTGGAAGAACTGCAGGAGATGGCAGCAGTGGACATTCATACCGTAGATAAAAACACATTAGTAGACCTGGATGATGTAGAGATACATACAGAACTTCCTCTGGAAGAGAGGATTGCGGATTATATCCATCAGGTAAAGAATCCATACTGCCACATCTCAAATGGAATGATTGTAAAGATCAGCTTTGCCGGGAAAGATACGTTGGAGGAATGTTTGAGCAGATGTATTTCAGCAGAAAAAAAGTTTTAGAAATTTGAAAAAAGGTGTGGCAAGAAGCCAGAAGTTATGTTAACATGGATGTGGGTCAAAATAAAAGAAGCATCTAAAGAGCCATGAATTTCTTGGTTTACAGCTACAAAGCGAGTAAATTAGGAGGTTGATGGCTTTATGTATTTAAAAAGTCAAAATTCATTTTTAGCAGCGGTATATCTGAGACTTTCCAAAGACGATGGAGACAAAATGGAGAGTGACAGTATCCGCAATCAAAGAAGTTTGATTCGTGACTTCGCAAAGCAACATAGTGACATTACACTGGTCAAAGAATATGTTGACGATGGATTCAGTGGTACAAATTTTGAGCGTCCAGATTTTCAGAAGATGATGGAGGATGCGAGAAATCATAAGATCAACTGTATTATCGTTAAGGACTTGTCCCGATTAGGACGAAACTATATAGAAACAGGCAGGTATCTTGAAAAGATTTTTCCAGTCCTGGGTATTCGATTTATAGCAGTGAATGACCACTATGACAGTGCTGACACGACGAACGATTCAGATCAAATCATAGTCCCTTTCAAAAACTTAGTAAATGATGCGTATTGCAGGGACATCTCAATTAAAATCCGAAGTCAGTTAGATATAAAAAGGAAAAAGGGTCAGTTCATTGGAAATTATGCAGGGTATGGCTATTTCAAAGATCCGGAAGATAAGAACCATCTGGTGATTGATGAATATGCTGCAGAGATTGTGCGGATGATTTTCAATATGAAGATTGACGGATATAGTGCGAAGAATATTGCAGCACGATTGAATGAAATGGGAGTGTTAATACCCGCAGAATATAAAAGAGCATGTGGATTTAATTACAGCTCAGGTTTTATGGCAGGTAAAAAACCAAAATGGGACGTATCCTCTGTTTTAAGAATTTTAAAGAATGAGCTGTACACCGGAACAATGGTGCAGGGAAAAACCAGAAAGATTAATTATAAGGTCAATGTCAGGCAGAAGATAGAGCCGGAGAACTGGATCAGAGTAGAAGGTACACATGAGCCGATTGTTTCAAGAGAAATATTTGAATGTGTGCAGAAGTTGATGGAACTGGATACTCGAACATCCCCGGAAGAAGAAAGTATTTATGTGTTCTCTGGTTTGCTTCGCTGTGGAGACTGCGGACAGAACATGGTTCGTCGGACTGCAACGAAGAAAGGAAAAAAGTATTTCTATTATCATTGTTCCACATATAAACGAAAAGAGGGATGCAGTTCTCATAACATCAGCGATATAAAATTGCGAAAAGCAGTTCTGGAAGCAATCAGAAGTCAGGTGGCATTAATCGTAAAAGCGGATGCGATTATTGCACAGATAGAGAACCTGCCACAGCAGCAGTTTGGTGTGAAAATACTGGATACACAGATGAAAGCTCTCTACAAAGAAATTCAGAAATATGAAGAACTGAAAGCAAATCTGTATCAGGATATGGTGGACAAAATTATTTCCAGAGAAGAGTATCGGGAAATTAAGCAGACCTTTTCTAAAAAGATAGCTGCGGCAAAAGAATCTCTGAAAGGACTGGAAGAGAAAAAGAAAAGGATGCTGTCCAATGAAATGCGGACACAGCAATGGGTAACAGAGTTTAAGGAACACGGAAACATACAATCATTAGACAGAAAAACGGTAGTGATGTTGATTGACCGGATTGTTGTGTACAGTGCAGATAGAATAGAAATTCATTTTAACTATGAGGATGAAATATCAGAATTTGTCAAATATGCGTATGCGAACAGTGATCTGGTACGGAGAAAGGTTGGAGAATTATGAGATGCGTAAGTTATACCCGGACAGTTTCCTGCATGGAGAGTGGAGAGATACCAAAAGATATTATCAGTCAGCAGAATCAGAAAATACAGGACTACATAAAGAAAAGAGGCTGGACGCTTGGAAAGAAATATTCAGACCGTCGTAAGGATGCGTTTGAGGAAACAGCATACCTGCAAATGAAAATGGATGCCATTGCAAGAGAATTTGATTGTGTGGTGATGGATTCTATGTTTCGATGTGGAAGAAATTCTAATGTAGCAGCGGAAATGCTGGAAAGTATGTTTGTACCGGCAGGAATACATTTTGCCGTAGTGGAAGATGATTTTTGTTCCTGTGATGTCAGCAAAGAGGAAGTCTATAAGTATCTGGATGAAAAGGCAACAGCTTATAGAAATAAATTTACTACAGATCAGATACGAAAACATAATGAAACGAAAATCTACCCGAAGTACGGATTCCGATATAAGAAAGGAAAAATGGAACTGGAAATTGATCCAGAGGTAGCAGGACATATCAGAAGAGTATTTAAGTTGATCTGTGAGGGGCATAGTTGTAGCGAAACGGCAAAGATATTGACAGCAGAAGGTATTGAGAGTTCAGGAAACTATGTGAATAAACTTTGGGGCAGACCAATCAAGGATGAAAATGCTCCGTGGAAGCGGGAACAGGTAAAACGTATTATTTACAATCGGCAGTATATAGGAGAATGGGAGAGGACGATTGATGGAGAGAAGAAATTGTTCTCCTGTCCGGTTCTTATAGATAAAGAAACTTTTGAAAAAGCACAAGCAAAATTATCTGTAAGAAAATACAGTGATCATGTCCGAGGAAAGGCTCCACTTAATCCATTCTCAAAATATATTTTTGATAAAGAGTCTGGAATTGCATTGAAGTTGTATCCGCACCAAAGATTAAAAATCCGTATTTTCCGTCTGAGCTATCCAAAGCCGAAAGAAATTGTTTATGAGAGAGGGCACATTCCTTATGAAGAGGTCTATGAAAAAGTGTATGAAATAATCAAGAATGAAAAGAGGCAGGCAGATAAAATTGCAGGAATGATCGGAAGCTATGAATGGGAACATGAAAAAGAACGTCATGTTTTGAAAATAAAAGCAGCAGCAAAATTGATATTTCAGAAGATGCTCTCGATTGAAAAAAGAAATCTTCCTCTATATAACAGCATGAAAGCGGGAGACATTTCAGAAGATGAATATGCAATGCAGAGAGTAATCAATATAGAAGAGTTTGAGGAATGTGATGAGCAGCTCCAGAGATATTTGGAACAAATTCAGGATGTTGAGAAGTGCTTTAGCAAAGACAATCTTTGGATAAAAACTTTTTCAGAAATGACAGTGCCGGAAGAGATTACGAGAAAGCATGTGAGGGCATGGATAGAACGTGTGGAATGTGTCAGATATGAAAAAATAGAAGTACGCTTTAAATATGAAGATTGGAAAGAACGATTACCGCAGGAATGGTTTGAGGAGGATTAACAGATGGCACGAAAAAGTAGAAGAGCAAATATTGTGCAGGAGAAAAAAGAAGAATTACATATTTCAACGTCGATTATAACAAGGAGACAGCTTGCGACCGCCGCATATGCCAGACTTTCTGTTGATAAGGAAAAAAACGATGAAAGTATTCAGAACCAGATAGAATTGCTGCATCAATATATCCGGGAACATGAAGAATATAGCCTGGTAGATACTTATGTAGATGACGGTTATACTGGAACAGATTTTGACAGACCAGAGTTTATCCGTCTGATGGATGATGTCCGTACAGGAAAAATACAGTGCATCATTGTAAAGGACTTATCACGATTTGGAAGAAATTTTATCGAAACCGGATATTATATTGAAACCATTTTCCCTTGTCTGAATGTACGGCTTATTTCAATCAATGATGATTTTGACAGCAGCAGAGAAGAAGATAGAAACAGTATGGTCGTGCCGATAAAAAACATGATTAATGAAATGTATGCAAAGGACGCATCTAAAAAGAGAGTCTTATCCTTTGAAATGCATAGCAGACGTGGAGACATGAAAATTGCAAAGAGTATTTATGGTTATACCGTTGATAAAGAAGAAAATCAGTTAAAAGTAAATGCAGAAACAGCACCGATTGTGCAGGCAATCTTCCGCTGGTATCAGATGGGAAGAGGGACAGGCGATATTGTAAAACGTCTGAAAATGTTAGACATTATGACACCGTTTGCTTATAAAGCGACACATGAAATAGAAGTAGAGATTCCGGAAACAGACCGCTGGACAGGAGACAGAGTAAAAACAATTTTATTAAATAAAGCCTATATTGGGTCTACGGTATATGGAAAAAGGAAAACAGCTAAGTACCGGAATATGCCGGAACATCATACAGATCCCAGTGAGTGGATTATCCATGAAAATACGCACGAGCCGATTGTAGCTGAGCCGGATTTTGAAGAGGTGCAGGAACGTTGGAAGAAACGAAGTGATTTTATGAAAGAAAGTGTGGAACGTGGAAGAAGCAGATGGGCAGGCGTAGAGGATAGCTTCCCGCAAAAAGTAAAGTGTATGGAATGTGGAACGACAATGACATATATGCGTTACACGAATTTTGGTCAGTCACAGGGTATTAGAAAAGGATTTTATTATTGTAAAGAGTATGATGGAAAGCCTGGATACTGCCGCCAGAAAGCCCATGAAGATTTACTAAAGATTACAGTTATGGATCAGATTCATAACATGATAAAAGTTATGTGTGAAAAAAAAGTGCTTCTGGAAAAAATGAGAGAGGGAACCTACGACAAAGGTGAGTTAGTTTCTTTGAGGGTGAAAATCCAGAATATGCAGTATCGTCTTGCAAAGGCAGAAGAAACGAGTGCAACATTATATGAAAATTTTGCTACGGGTCTGCTCGATGAACAGGAGTATCTCACATTAAAAGAACACTATGTGCAGGAAAAAGAAAAGCTGGAAGATGGTATCAATCAGGCACAGGCAAGGAAACGTATGGTGGAAAAGAGTATAGACGATTTTCTGGAAATTGAAAAGAATCTGGAACAATATCTGGATGATCGTTCCTTTAACCAGAAATTGATTGATGAGCTGGTAGATAAAATTTATGTGAGTTCAAAAGGAATGATTGAAGTAAGGATGAAATGCTCAGATGTGTTTCAGAAGGTAATGGAAATTATGGAGTGATGAAGAGATGAATATAGCATTTTATTTGAGATTATCATTGTCTGACGGGGATCTTGGGAAAAACAATAAGGATGAAAGTAACAGTATAGAGAACCAGAGACTTCTTTTGCAGAGCTTTGTAGAATCTATGGATGAACTGGATGGGGAAGTCAGGGAGTATATTGATGATGGTTACAGTGGAACGAATTTTAACCGGCCTGCCTTTCAGGATATGATAGAAGATGCTAAAAAAGGAAAAGTTGATGTACTGCTTGTAAAGGATTTATCCAGGCTTGGAAGAGATTATATTGGAGTGGGGGATTATCTGGAGCAGATATTCCCTATTATGGGAGTTCGGGTGATTGCAATTAATTCCCAGTACGACAGCAATAATTATATAGGAAAAACAATGGGACTGGAAATGAGCATTAGTAACCTCGTTAATACATTATACAGCAGAGATCTTTCCAAGAAATACAAAAGTTGCATACAGACAAAATGGAAACAGGGAGTATCAACAGGGGGACGAATCCCATTTGGATATAAAAAGGCAGAAAATAAGCAGTGGGAAATTGACGTGGAAGCGGCGAAGATTGTACGTCTGATCTTTGAATTGGCATTAAAAGATTATAATACAGCGATGATTGCCAATGAGCTGAATGAACGGGGATTACCAACACCGGGAAAATTCAGAATCCAGAGAAATGAAGAAATTGCATGGAATCGAAAAGTGACAGACGAAGAGTGGCTTTGGGATACAAGGATTGTATGGATGGTGCTTAGAAATTATGCATATACAGGTGCATTGGTGCAGGGAAAGACCTCCCGTATCCGAGTGGGTGGTTCGGAAACGAGGAGAACGAAAAAACATCAGCAATTTATTACGGAGAATCATCATAAAGGAATTGTAACGCATGAAGAATTTGAACTGGCACAGCTGGTTATCACTGATCAGAAACAAAAGGGATTTGCCAGGGATGCAGGATTTTCATTGAAAGGAAAAATACGTTGCGGAAATTGCGGTTTAAAGATGATGTATAACTATGGAACAGTACCAGTTGTATATTGTGCCCATACAGCAGCGGCAGGAAAGATGTCTACCTGCGATAAAACAAGGTATCCGGCATCAAGAATAGAAAGTATTGTTCTTGCAGCTTTGCGGAAACAGTTAGGAATATTTCAGAATATGGCAAGGATACTGGAGGAAAGTGAAGAGAAAAATAAAATGAATTTGCCGACCATGCAAAGAGACATGGAACGGGAACTGGAAAAACTGAAAGCGGAGCGAATAAGACAGTACGAAGCATATGCGGAAGGTGTGGTAGATCGGGAATCTTATTTAAGAAACAAAAAGGAATTAAATGAAAAAATAGAAAAAGTTCAGACAAAATATGAACAGATACAGGCAGTTACTACTGCAGAAGATGATTTAATGAAAGATGTAAAAACGGTAGAGAAAAATGCAGAAGAAGTAAATATTTTGAAGAGAATGACCAGAAATATAGCAGAGATATTTGTAGAGGAAATCACAATTTACGATTCTGAAAAGATAGAGGTAAAGTTTGTATTTGATGATCTGCTTGTTGATATGGCAAACAGGATTGAGAAAAAGAAAGAGGGTATAGCGTAATGACAATTAAAAATTTTATTACAAAAGGGATTCTTCCGATATTGCTGATCGGGATAATTACCTGGCTTGGACAGTACATATTTATGGTCGATGGTTCTATTGACTGGTTTCGATTTATGCTGGTATATGGTGTTCCGATTGGAATACCATATATGTTCATTATCATTCCGGCAAGATGGGATTTATCTGGAACGATTGGAATGGTAGCTTTATGTGCTGCGATAGGAGCTGTATTTGGTTTTATTGTTACGATTGGAATTGGGATACGGGCAGTCTGGTATGTGATTGCATTTCCAGTAAGTAGATTGATACGAAAGGGGAAAAGCGGGATATGAGTACAGGAGAAAATATTAAAAGAATCCGAAACATACGGGGAATGACGCAGAAAGAACTGGGGATTGCGATTGGCATCGGAGAAGAAAGTGCAAGTCCAAGGATGGCACAGTATGAAACTGGAAACAGAACCCCAAGGGAATCAATGCTGAATAAAATGGCAGCAGTGCTTGAGGTAGATTCGAGAAATATTTCAATCCCAACAGGTTATAGGGAAGAAGATATGATATACAGGCTTCTTGCATTAGAAGATTATTTCCCAGAAATGAAGTTGGAGAGAAATTCCCAGACCGGAGATGTTACAATCAACTTGCATAATAAAAAGCTCAATGACTTTTTGTTTACTTGGGGAGTAATACGGGGAAAAAGAGCAAAGGGACTTATTTCAGAGGAAGAATATTTGAACTGGAAATACAAATTGCAGATTGTATAAGGAAAATAAAACCGCAGGCCATGAGACTTGCGGTTTTGTCATTTCTGAATGATGCAGAAATACCGTCATAGAAAAAGTTATTATACTATGACGGTATTATTAATCGGCTTCTTTCTTAAATGAAAATACATCATTGGGTGTGCAGTCAAGAATGTCGCAGAGTTTTTCAATAGTCAGGACCGTAACATTTTGATTTTTACGGAGCTGGTCAAGAGTATGTTTGTCGATGCCTTGATTAATGAGGGCATATTGAGAGATGCTGCGTTTTTTCATGGTTTTCCATAATGGACTATAATCAATCACGGTATCCCCCGCCTTTCTTTAGTTTTGGCATAAAATACCACTGATTTTAATTATAGTTGTCGAATAAAATAAAAAATATGGTGGAAATATTCACCATAAGGGTTATAATCTTAATAAGAGAAATAGTAAAATAAAAGGAAATAAAACGAATACTGTCAAAAGCGGTCGAACGGTGTACATGGGAGGAGTTACATAAGTGAATATTGAAATGTTTTATTATGATGAGCATGAGAAGATGTATAACGAAATGAAAATGGAAATGGAAGAGAGAGATAAGGCATTATCTTCTGAAGAACGGGAGTGGGAACGTCAAAAATCATCACAGGAAGCAAGAGCAATTATGGAAAGGGCAGAGAGAAAACAGAAAGAGGAATATCAGATTGTCAATCCCTTAAAATATCAGAGATTTGTGTATCTTTCAGAACAGGCAATACAGTTTTCAAAGATTTCCGGATGCAATATTAAAGTTCAGACATTCCCCAATATGTCAGGACTTATTAAAATGCAGACAGCGTGTATCTGGCTGCTGAATGATGGTGAATCGGCATTGGAAGATAAGGAAACCATGCAGAGTTTACTTAGAGAAGCGGACTGGGTGTATATGGGAAATAGTGAACGAGATGGAAAGAAGATGCTTGAACTGGAGTTTAGGTTTGAACTGGCTGAAAAATTGAAGAAAACAAATGATTAAAGCTGAAAAGACAGATGTGCTGCGAATATCACATCTGTCTTTTTTACTAAGAATTATAAAACGCAAAGAAGTTCATTCCAGAACTCATCATTTTCTCTTAAAGATGCTTTGTCAGGGGATGAGGCAGAGAAGATCTGAGAAGCAACTTCAAACGCTCTTTTTTTATCATGTTGAGGATTAAAAAATTCATTCCAAGTGAAGTATACGCATTGAAGTTGATCCATGTACTCATGTCCATCATTGGCAATTTCAATCATTTTGTCAATAAAATCTTTTTCTGTAAGGTTCATAATAGTGTCCTCCTAAGAATTATTTTTATTACGCATACAATCTTTGGTGAGCTGGGCAGATTTAAAAATCCATTCCAACTCCTGTGGTGAGCAATCAGACAACAAATTCAACAAGTTTTGATAAGTTGGATTTGTGAAAGAAGGACTGTGAAAAGTATCAGAAGATGATACAGGGGTTTTGTGAATATCTGTATTATCATCAAGTAACTGATTCTCTAATTCCGTAAGTGCTTGATTATATTCAGCTTCTTCTGTATTAGCCATTTGCTCTAAGAATGTGACATAGGCAGAGAGCTTTTCATTAATCAAGGGATTCTGGAATGAAATATTGAGAGTATCTGGAATAATATTCCCCTGTGCGTTTTTTTCTGAATTAAATTGTAAGTCAAGCTGTTCATTCATTTTGAAGATCAGTGATAGCAAATCGGACATAGTGCGAATATCAAAATCAGTAAATATATTTACACTAATACCTAAAGCGTCAGCAATTTTTAAGAGCTGCTCATATTTGGGGTTGCGTTCATTGGCTTCATATTTACGAAGTGTACTATGGCTTATTTCTGCATCTTGTGCAAGCTGTTCCTGAGTTATGCCGTGAGCCAGACGAAAATATTTAATTTTTTCTCCTGTATTCATAAATAAAATCCTCCATAGCAAGAGTATAACATATCCTTTAATAAAGTGACACAAAAGTTTCTAAAAAAATATTGACAGATACAAATGTGTCATATATAATGATGACAAGATACAAAAGTAACACTTAGCTGACATAAGAGATACAAAAGTACAAGATAAGGTATACTTAACTGTCACAAAATAAAGGATAAAATGCTCCAGAAAATCTGTCAGTTAAAGTTAAGTGACACTTAGGTATAGACTTGTGAAAGAAAGGATGAACTGATATGGCAGAGATTATTTTAGGAATTGATCATGGAAACGGAAATATGAAGGGAAGCAATGTAGATTTCCCATGTGGACTGGTTAGATATACTTCGGAGCCGGGAAGATTTATGAATGAGGATATTCTTGAATATCAGGGAACATTTTATACATTGTCAGAAACCCGGATGCCATTCAAAGCAGATAAGACAGTGGATGAGGATTATTTTATCCTTACATTATTTGCACTGGCATTGGAAGCAAAGAGCAGGGGTATCACATTAACCGGAAAAGATATTGTACTTGGTGTTGGATTGCCGCCAGCAGACTTTAGCCAGCAGGCTCCGGGATTTAAGAAATACTTTATGGAACATGCTAAACATGGAATTTCTTTTAAATTCAACGGAAAATCAGTTAGCTGTTATTTAAAAGATACCTTTGTAAGTCCTCAAAATTTTGCAGCGGTTATGTGCTATAAGGCAAGTCTGTTTAAACAGTATCGAACAGTAAACTGTATTGATATTGGAGATGGAACTGTCGATTTATTGGTGATCCGAAAAGGACAACCAGATTTATCTGTCAGAGTCAGTGATCGCTCCGGTATGGCAATTCTTCGATCAGAGATTGCCAATGTGATTCAGCAGAACTTTGGTATTCATCTGGAATCCTCTGATGTAGAGCAGGTATTGATGCAGGAAGCAACAATTCTGGATGAAGAAATAATCCAGGAGATTCAGAAAATGGCAGAGGATTGGACGCAGAGAATTGTAAACCAACTTCATGCGTATGTGCCAGATTTCCGAACCAATCCGGCGGTGTTTCTTGGCGGGGGAAGCCTGTTATTGAAACCACAGATTGAAAAATCTAAGGATTTCAAGTACATAGAGTTTATTGAAGATGTTCGGGCCAATGCTATTGGATATGAAAAACTTACAGCTATGCGTCTCCAGAAAAGGTAGGAGGTGCGTCAATGGGACAGATACGAGTAGTATTGATATTCAATGAAGATAATGAACGGCAGAAAGAGATTGGAGAATACTTAAAATCTCAGAAAAGGTGCAAGACAGCACTGATTACAGAACTGGTATATGCCTGGTTGCATAAAGAAAACGGAGATGTTTCTTCCTATAATAATGTAAATGTCAGCGTGGAGGAATTGAAGCAACAGTTATTACAGGATAAAGGGTTCTTGCAGCAGATAAGAGAGAGCGTGAATATCAAGGAGACTTCAGAGGAAATACAAGAAGAAAAAGAAGAGGGACTGGATATGGATGAAGGGATGATGATGGCAGGATTGTCGATGTTTGAGAATGGATTTTAGATTTTTAAAGGACACCGTTAAGCAAGTAAGAAAATCTTGTTTAGCGGTGTTTTATACTTTTGATATATGGAAGAATGTGTTAATATATAAAAAATGTCACTATATGAGAGAATGTATATATAAAAGGACGTGGGGAAAATAATGATTATATCCAAGATAACTTTGAAAGATTTTAAAACATATAAAGACACTGTTGAAATTAAATTTAGTGGGAAATTTAATGTAATTGTTGGGGAAAACAATATCGGAAAATCCACGATATTTGAGGCATTGCTGTTATGGGAGAAATGTTACAATGAAAGCCTGACAAGCAATAAGAAAAGTTTCTATAGTCATTCAGTTCCTTTATACATAAGTTTTGATGAACTGTATTTCTTGCGGATTACTAAAGATGAAGATTTGTTTTATGGAACTAAAAGGTCTTGTGAAATAGGGGTAGAATTTAGTGAAGAAAATTCAGAAGAAAAATATTACTTAAATTTTTCTTTGACAAAACCATCAATTGAGAACGCATATGTTAGATTGCAGCGAAAAACACCTGAAGAATTTGATGCGTTTAAAGAAAAAATGGATTCAATAGGAACAAAATTGACGGACTTTCTTTTTATACAGCAAACAGAACCAGTTGCAAAGGTACTCGCAAAAGAACCGTATATGTTTCCGGGGCAAATAAGAAAAAAAATTGAAAAGGGTAGATCGCATGAAGTGTTGAGAAATAAAATACTATCGAGTGACGTAACTGTATTGATTCAAAGGATGAAAAAAGTATTAGATTGTGAGTTTGAATTTAAAATTCCACCGAGAACGGCAAGAGAAAAAGAAGAATATATTAATTTATATGTGGTTCAAAATGGAAAAAAAATAGACATAGGACTCCAAGGAAGTGGTTTTT
Organism: Hominisplanchenecus sp.; assembly: GCF_046967715.1. Classification (NCBI taxonomy): domain Bacteria; kingdom Bacillati; phylum Bacillota; class Clostridia; order Lachnospirales; family Lachnospiraceae; genus Hominisplanchenecus; species Hominisplanchenecus sp. Next base: position 6,475 of record NZ_JBKVNQ010000051.1, on the reverse strand, counting down.
TACAAGTCGCAGAAATTTTTTCATCAATGGATATTATGGATAATGCATTAAATGTTTTATTAATTGATGAACCAGACTCACATATAAGTCCAAGAATACAGAATAAATTATTAGATTGTTTGAAAGAAATATCAAATGTGCAGGTCTTTGTGATTACACATAATGATAATTTTGTATCAGGACTGGATTCAAAAGATATAGTATTTATTAACTCTGAAAATAAAAATGAAGGCAATATCGAAGCTTTAAATGATTTAAACGTGGATGTACTGCATCATTCATTGGGCGGGGTAATAACTGGTTTAACAAGACTACAAAAAAATAAGCGTGTCGTCTTTGTAGAAGGCGAGGATGACATAACTTATTTAAAAGCAATAAACGACTCCTTGAAAAAAGTACATTCACAATATGCCATAGATTTTTCAAAAATATCATTTTGGTATGTAAGAGGAAAAGATAATATGAATTTGAAAATTATGGCGAATAAGCAGTTGCTTTCACAAGCAGTTCGAAATTGCAGATATGCAGCTATTTTTGATAAAGATTTTTCGACCGAAAATGCAAATGAAAAATATATAAATGAAGAAATAATACGAAGATTAGGAAATTCATCATGGGCACATACTCATGATGGTTACTGTATTGAATCTGTACTTTTTTCTGATTTGGAAAAATTAAAAAAGTTTTTAGCTAAAATAACAGAAAAAAATATAGAGGAAATAAATGATTTTGTAAATACCTATTTTAATGATTTAAAAAGTCAGGTGGGAAGCGTTCATAATGAGTTATATACAATTATGAAATTCAAATTTAAAGCTCAAAAAACAGCATCAAGACCTGAACTTGAGAAAGTAGAGTTTGATGACTATGCGGGAGAAGCTTCGGAAAAAATACAATATGCTATGAATAAAGATAATATTCGAGATTTTGTATTAAAGATGGAAGAAGAATATGATTTAACATTAGTTGAGCGTGAGGATAATGTTAGTGAAACAGTTGCTTCGGGGCTGTTGAATAGATACATAGAATCAATAGAGTTCGAGGAAGATATTTATAATGATTATTTATGTTTGTTTGAAAAAATAAAAAATTTTATTGCTGGTTGATGTAAGAACGCAGGGATATAAAGTCTCTGCGTTCTTGTTTTTCTGGATTTATAATTACGATGACTGAGTTTTGAAGATATTTTATATCAATACCGCAACACCGCAAGGCCGCAATGTTGCAAAATAAAACTGCAGGATTCACTGTTCCGACAGTTATTTATCATGAGTATCATCATCTGTAAAAGTTAAAATGTCATTTGGGGTACAAGATAAGATTCGGCAAAGTTTTTCGATAGTAGATGCGGTGATATTCTGGTTATTTCGGAGTTGCTGCATAGTTCGGTAGTCGATGCCATTGTTGACGAGATAATATTGAGATATATTTCGTTTTTCCATTGTAATCCATAACGGACTATAATCAATCACATTGTTCCCGCCCTTCTAATTTATTTCCTGATTGTTTAATTATAAGTAGGGGAAAATGCAAAAATATAGTGAATAAATTCACTAGATAATATATAATTGGAAACATAAAAAGAGAAAGCAGTATTTATGGATTAAAAATATTATAAAGCATTGTTAAGTGGAAATTCGTCTGGTTCTCGAAAGAGGAACCGCAGTTCCCCAAACGAGAACTATAAATTGATAGAATATACTAAAATACTGTAAAATCAAAAATTTTCATAGTGCATAGAAAGGTAAGATGCACATGATGGAATCATTAGGAAATAGATTAAGGCAATTAAGACAAAACAATCGCTTGCGGCAGGATCAGGTAGCAAGTCTGGTTGGAGTAAATAAAAATACAATGTGTTCCTATGAAAATGATGTCAGACAACCTTCTTATGAAATTTTGGTCAGATTAGCTACTATTTACAGAGTGAGTACCGACTATCTGCTTGGGTGTGAAAGTAAAAGAACAGTTGATGTATCTGGTCTTACACCGAAAGAAATACAGACAATTACAGAATTGGTTGCAGATATGACGGAGAAAAATAAGAAGCTGGAAGGGTTATAGATGGCTCAAAGTGAAAAGGAACAAGATGATTATAGAATTACATATTACAATGCAGTGTCATCAAAGACAGTTGATTGGTTATGGTATCCATATATTCCTTATGGGAAGATAACAATATTGCAAGGTGATCCTGGAGAGGGAAAATCTACAATGATGATGCAGCTTGCAGCACTTATTACGAATGGAAAAGCTATGCCGGATGGAAGTGGAGATAAGATACCAGGAAATGTAATTTATCAGGCCGCAGAAGATGGAATTGAAGATACAATTAAGCCACGATTGGAAGCGGCAGGTGCAGATTGTAGTCGAATTGCATTTCTGGAACAGTCTGATGAAGAACCAATTTTACTAAATGATGCAAGATTGGCACAAGCGATTGAGGGGATAAAGGCAAAATTATTAGTTGTTGACCCACTTCAAGCATATTTAGGGATAGATAGTAAAATACAGCGTTCAAGTTCAGCACGTTTCGTTCTTGAAAATCTCGCAAAGGTTGCAGAACGGACAGGGTGTGCAATTGTATTGATTGGACATATGAATAAAAGCAATCGTGCCAAAGGCATATACAGAGGACTTGGAAGTATAGATATAGCTGCAGTAGCAAGAAGTGTTTTATTGGTTGGAAGGGATAGAAGTATTCCATATTATCGTGTAATGCTTCAGATAAAAAACAATCTGGCACCAGAGGGAAAGGCGTATGTTTTTGAACTAAATCCGGATTATGGATTTAGGTGGATAGGGCAGGAAGAATATGAGGTAGAAGATCTTCTGGCTCATAAAACTAAAACAGAAAGCAAACTGGACAAGGCAAAGGATTATCTGCGATTGTTATTGAATGGAACAGATATGGCATGTGCTGATATACTGGATAAAATGCGTGCAAATGGAATTGGAAAGCGTACTGTGGAACAGGCAAAAAAAGATATGGGAATCATATCTTATAAGTTGGGAGATAAATGGTATTGGCAGTTAAATGGGAGTGATGCATCAGGTGAACGGATATGAAAAAGAAATAAACAGTCGGGAAGAACAAAAGAATAAGATTCGTGCAAGATATAGAGGTGTAGACCGTAGCGAATTGGAGTTTATTCCGGCAAAACAAAAAGAAAAGTTGTTTGAAGAGACAGGAACAAAGAGAGTTTGTGCCTATTGCCGTGTTTCTACTGATGATGTTAACCAGACTTCTTCTTATGAACTGCAGAAGAATCATTATGAAGATATGATTAAAGAACATCAGGGATGGGAGTTAGTAGGAATTTATGCGGATGAGGGAATATCTGGTACATCTTTAAAGCATAGAGATGAGTTCAATCGAATGATAGAAGATTGTAAAGCAGGAAAAATAGATTTGATTGTTACTAAAAGTGTTTCCAGATTTGCCAGAAACATAGTGGACTGCATTGCGAAAGTTCGTGAACTTGCTAATATGATACCACAAGTGGGTGTGTTTTTTGAAACGGAGCATATTTACACTTTGGATAATACCAGTGAAATGATGCTGGCGGTATTATCCGCAGCAGCACAGGAAGAATCTCATACGAAAAGTGAGATTATGAATATTTCCATAGAGCAGCGTTTTTCAAGAGGAATATTTCTTACACCGAAATTATTGGGATATGATGTGGATGAGGATGGAAATCTGGTGATTAATGAAGAAGAAGCCAAAACAGTACGTCTATGTTATTACCTGTTTTTGAATGGCTTTCCAACAACAGAAATAGCAGAAGTATTAATGCAGCTGAAGCGGAAAACTAAACTTGGAAATACCAAATGGTCAAGTGGCACGATAGTAAGTTTATTGAGAAATGAGAGATATTGTGGAGATATACTTTCCAGAAAGACATTCACACCTAATTATCTTGACCATAAATCAAAAAAGAACCGGCATGATCGGAACCAGTATCGGCAAACAGATCATCATGAGGCTATTGTTGACAGGGATATTTATAATGCAGCACAGAAGATGCTGACAGCAACGAAATATGCGAAAAAAGGATTTCCATTTCCAAATCTCAAGGTAGTAGATGGTGGAGCATTAAAAGGTTTTGTGTCGGTTAATCGGTCTTGGACGGGGTTTACAGGAGAAGATTACCAAAAGGCAAGTCAGAGTGTGTATTCTGATCAGAATGATACTCAGAATATTGAAGAATCAAAAGAGGGAAGGAAAGAGGGCGGATTTGATTTATCCGGATATGAGATTGTACGGGCACAGTTTTTTTCTACAAGGTTGAATCCGGCGATGACAATATCAGAAGGGCAGATTACCTTTAATACTGCCTGTTTGAAGAAATTTGAAGATGTGGAATATATAGAAATCCTTTTTAATTCAGTCGAAAAGTGTATTGCTGTACGACCATGCAATAAGGATAATATCAATGCGGTAAAATGGGGAACGATACGAAATGGAAAATGGGCAGTTCTTCCTAAAAGCTGCAGAGGATTTTCAGAACCATTATTTGAATTAATGAACTGGAATGATAAGTGCAAATACCGTTTTAGAGGTCAATATTCAAAGGAAGATAATGAACAGATCTTGTTGTTTGATCTGGAAGAACCAGAAGTGATTAAGCATGAGATGGTGCAAGAGGATTTACCGGATGCAAATATGACTGAAACAGAAGAAAATACAGTAGATACATCTGAAAATAGAACAAAGAAGATTGTTAGAACACTTTTCCCGAAGCAGTGGCGGAATCATTTTGGCTGTAGTTCGGAAGATGTTGTTCTTTTACATAGAGTTAAATATTGTGGAAATTGGGATGTGCTGCGTCCTGCCAAAACAGTAGAAGGCATGGGACTTATATCAGAAAATCTATTAGAAAAGCTGAATAATGAAGCACATAGCATGATTGAGAAAATGGGGTGTGCAGTATGAGTGAAACAATGATGAGTCAGGCTAACGAGAATACGGAAAATGTAGATCAGAAAGCACTGGAACTGGCACAGGATTTTAGCTATGATGGTTACCAGGTTGTAAGAAGAGAGCTTTTTGCACATTTACGGGAACCGGCGGTTGTAATTCGGAGAGACAGTGTAACATTTAATACTGCCTGCATTGCCGGTCTGGAGGATGCAGTTTACATACAGATTCTTGTGAATCAGGATAATAAAAGAATGGTAGTGCGTAAATGCGAAGAAAATGATAAAGATGCTTTGCGTTGGTGTATTGAGAAACCAGACAAAAGAAAGAGCAGGAAAATGTCAAATAAACTGTTCTCAGCTATGATGTATGATATGATGGGCTGGGATATGGATTGTAGATATAAGATTTTGGGATATAAAATAACTCATGAGGATGAAACTATGTATATCTTTGATTTGACAGAAACAGAGATATTCATGGATACAAAGAGAAAGAAAAAAGTTAAAGCAGAACCAGCAGAAAAGAATGAAGCGGCAGCAGCAACAACAAATCAGATACCGGAGCAGAAATCAGAAGAAGTAACAGCAAAGGTGGCTAGGAAATTGAATAGGATACCATTTTATCCGAAGGATTGGCAAAATTCTTTCGGCTTATCAGTAGCAGAACATAAAAAGGCATTGGAAACTAATCTGGCAGATGGCTATATTGAATTTTCTTCAACAAGGTAATAAGAAAAATGCACTCATTTAGAAGGGAGGAGTGCAGATGCCAAAAAACATAACAAATATCACAGGGGTATCTCTGTGCCAAAAAACAGGAATAATACGAATATTTCGGTCAACGATAAAAGAATTAGGTGATCCGAAGTATATTCGCTTCTTATTTAATCCGGAGAAAAGAACTTTGGCAGTTCAGGCAACCAGTAGAAAGGAAGCGGAGTGCTTTCGTGTGCCTAAATATAATTCAAAGGACTGGGATTTTAAAATATGTAGCGTTCAAATGCTGAGAATGATCTGGAAAGTATGCGGATGGAATGAAAATGACACATATCGGGCAGCAGGAACACATTATCCAGAATATAATCTGGTGGAATTTGACTTAAATCAGGTTGATATAGTGCAATTTGGGCAAATAGAATAGAGATAAGAGTGAAAAACGTGGGACTTCTGAGAAATCGGAGGTTCTTTTTTTATGCCTATTTTGAGGGTGATTTGATGATTCTGTGCTTTATGAGCTATTTTTGAAAAAAAGTTGTTCCTATATTGACATTAGCAGGAACCAGACCACCGACAGTCGATGAATGGGAACAGTATGAGCTGCATCACAGAAGCCGTATGTCAATTAAACCTGGTATCACAGGAATGTGGCAGGCAAGCGGCAGGAGTGATATTACGGATTTTGAGGAAGTCGTGAAGCTGGATACCGAGTATATCGAGAACTGGTCGATTGGGTTGGATGTGAAGATTTTACTGAAGACGGTGACTTCAGTGTTGAAGAGCGAGGGTTCGGTTTAAAGAATCAAAAGTATAAAAAGAGATATTCAAGGAG